>JBAWEN010000352.1:0-2000 GCA_049591215.1 Methylocystis sp.
CCATAACCCTCGTATCCGGGTTGGTCTTCATGAATTCGGATACGATATTGGTGTCGAGCAAGATCATCTCGGCGCCGGTCAATCGAACGTCGGCGGCGGGCGTTCCGGATCATCGCGAGATGGCGGCACGAAATCGTCCCATCGATACTCCTTGGGCAAGAGCCGCGACAATTCCGTGCCCAGACCACCTTCGAGCTCGCGGCTCTCAACCGGCTTCGTCTGCGCCAGCGCGCGTTGAAGCAAGGCCGTGATTTCACGCGAAAGGCTGTGCTTGTGAGCGCGCGCGCGTTCTTCGATCTGGCGTTTTAATTCAGCCGGCATGTTGCGAACGAGAATGTCGGACATCGGCGCCTCCTAGTTGATATCAACGATATCACAATACGGCTTCGTGGCAAGGAGAGTAGCGTGGTTTCGCTCGTTCGACCTGATGCATTTAAAGACGCGCTCGAATGGCTGCGCCAGACCGCGCCGTCGGTGTTTCAAAAACTCGCGGGCTTTCTCGGCGCGCACGGGGTATAGCGCCGGATCATCGCCCTACCCCCCGTCGCCGGTCCCATCGTCGCCGTCGCGCGGCGTTGGCGCGCACGCGCCCATCAGTTTCTCTTCGTAGCGGATCGACCATTCGATCACATGGGTCCACAGCGTCAGCGCGACCTGCATCGACAGTCCCTCGCGCCGCGCGGCGCCAAGCACGCGCGCGATCACTTCGTCGACGCGGTCGGGCACGCGCGCCGGCAGTTCCAGCAGCGGCTTCACCCGCGCCGCGCGCTCGATCTGGCGTTGACGCTTGGCGAGCAGCGCCACGATCTCGTCATCGAGCGCGTCGATGACCTTGCGCACATCGGCCATCTCTTCCTGTGGCGACAATTCGCGCTTGTCTTCGGCTTCAAGGCGGGTGCTGGTCACGGCCTCGCTCCATCGCTATCCCGCCACCAGGGCTCGGGCGGTTCAATTTTCGGCGCGGCCTGCTCGATCGCGCTCGCGAGAGAAAACAAAGTCTCCTCGTCGAACGGCCGGCCGATCAATTGCAAGGCGAGCGGAAGTCCATTGCCGGATAGTCCCGCCGGCACGGCGATTCCCGGCAGCCCCGCCATGTTCACCGTCACCGTGAACACGTCGTTGAGATACATCTCGACCGGATCGCTCGATCCCTTTTCGCCCATCGCGAAGGCGGGCGAAGGCGTCGCCGGCGTCAGCACCGCGTCGACACCGTCGGCGAAAGCCTGATCGAAGTCGCGCTTGATCAGCCCGCGGATCCGTTGCGCGCGCAAATAATAAGCGTCGTAATAGCCGGCCGACAGCACATAGGTGCCGATCATCACGCGCCGGCGCACCTCGGCGCCAAAGCCCTTGGCCCGGGTCTTCTCGTACATGTCGGTGATGTCGCGGCCCCGCTCGCGCAAACCGTAACGCACGCCGTCGTAGCGCGCGAGATTGGAGGAGGCCTCAGCCGGCGCGATGATGTAATAGGCCGGCAACGCATGGCGCGTATGAGGCAGCGAAATCTCGACGATTTCGGCGCCCGCGTCCTTGAGCCAAGCGACACCCTGGTCCCACAAAGCGGCGATTTCGGGCGAGAGGCCGTCGAGCCGATACTCCCGGGGCACGCCGATGCGCCGTCCCTTCACCGAGGCGCCGACCGCCGCCTCATAGTCCGGCACGGGCGCGTCGACGCTGGGGGTGTCCTGGGCGTCGACGCCGGCCATCGAGCGCAGCATGATCGCCGCGTCGCGCACGGTGCGGGTGATCGGCCCGGCCTGATCGAGCGACGACGCGAACGCGACGATGCCCCAGCGCGAGCAGCGCCCGTAAGTCGGCTTGATCCCCACCGTCCCCGTGAAGGCCGCCGGCTGGCGGATCGAGCCGCCGGTGTCGGTCGCCGTCGCGCCAAGGCACAGATGCGCCGCGACGGCAGCCGCCGAGCCGCCCGATGAGCCGCCGGGAACCAGCCTGGCGTCGGAAGTCTTGCCGTCGGCATCCTTGCGGCGCCACGGCGAAAC
>JBAWEN010000353.1:0-5225 GCA_049591215.1 Methylocystis sp.
TCGAGAAGTTTGATCCGATCGCGCCCGACGAGGAGCCGCCCGTCGCTGCGCAGCGCCAAAAGCGCGTCGATTTTCTCGCCGGTCATCCGAAGGGTCTCCGCATCGCTTCCATTAAATCTTAACGCAATTCAGGAGCGCGACCGCCGTCGTATTCGCGGCGCTGGCTCGCCTCCAGCCGTCATTATACATGTTCGGCGCCGCGCGCGCAGGGTTTCCCGTCCGTTTGACCGGGGCGCCGTCGGCGGACCGCGGCGCCCACAAAAGCGATTAAGGCGGCGGGGCCGCCCAATCGGCGGATGCAGCGATTCGGCGCAAGCCGACGCCCGCGCGGGGCGCGGAATGAGCGGCATTTGTAAAGCCGCCCTGGCGGCGCTAGATGTCTGGAACGACCGCCCACCGCGATAGCCGTTTCTTGGCGTCTCGCTTTGAAAGGCTGATCGCGCGGTTCCGGAGACATCCTTGCCACATTCAATAACACAAGCCATCGAGGCGATCGCGCGCGGCGAAATCGTCGTTGTGACGGACGACGACGACCGCGAGAACGAGGGCGATCTCGTCATCGCGGCCGCGCTCTGCACCCCCGAGAAAATGGCCTTCATCATCCGCCATTGCTGCGGCATCGTCTGCGCGCCGCTGACGCTGGAGGACGCGCGGCGTCTGCATCTCGCGCCCATGGTCGCGCAGAACGACGCGCCGCTCGGCACGGCCTTCACGGTTTCGGTGGACGCCCGCCACGGCCTCACCACCGGCATTTCAGCCGAGCAGCGCTGCAACACGGTGCGCGCGCTGGCCAACGGCAATATGGGGGCCGCCGACTTCGCGCGGCCGGGCCACGTGTTTCCACTGATCGCCAAGGAAGGCGGCGTGCTGATGCGCTCGGGCCACACCGAGGCGGCGGTCGATTTGTGCCGGCTCGCCGGCCTGCCGGCGGTCGGCGTCATCTGCGAACTCGCCAATGACGACGGCTCGGTGATGACCGGCGAGCAGATCACCCAATTCGCGCTTCAGCACAAGCTGACGGTGATTTCGGTCGCCGATCTCATCGCGCACCGCCAATCGCGCGAAAAGCTGGTCGAGCGCGTGGCGACCTTTCCGGTCGAAACTTCCGCGGGGGCGCTGACCGGCTACGCCTATGTCACGCCTTACGACAGCGTGCAGCATTTCGCTTTCGTGCTCGGTTCGATCGGCGATGGCCGCGACATGCCGGCGCGGCTGCATCGCGCCGACATCATCGGCGACGTGTTCGGCGGCGCCGACACCATCAAGAAAACGCTGGCGCGCTTCGCTCGCGAGGGCAGGGGAGTGCTGGTCTATCTGCGCGATGGCGCGGCCGGCGTGCCCGCCAACGTGGTGCGGCCGCGCGAGGACAACGCCGAAGAGAACCGCAGGCGGCAATGGTTCGACGTAGGCCTTGGGGCGCAGATCCTGAAGGATTTGGGCGTGTCCTCGATCCGTCTGCGCAGCACGACGCCCAAGCCGCGCGCCTATGTGGGACTATCGGGTTTTGGCATCGAGATCACGGCGGTCGAGCCGGTGGAATAGCCATCCGGCCTGTCGTCGTTCACGAGACCGGCGCCGATCGCGAGCCAGACAAGATGCGCGTCGGTCCGCGCGCCCACCTTGGATTTGATCTGGTAGTGGTAGTTTTGAACGGTCTTGATGCTCAGATTTAGCGCTTCGGCGATTTCCTCGCTGGTGCGGCCGGAAGCGACTAGTCGGAGGATTTCCGTCTCTCGCGGCCCCAGATCGTCGAGCGGCGAGCGCCCTTGCGCCAGACGTTCGGCGGCGATTTCGCGCGCCACGTCGTCGCTGAGCGCTCTCCCGCCCTTCGCGACGGCGCCGACCGCGCGAACGAGTTCGGCGGCGCTGCTGCTCTTCGTGACATAGCCGGAGGCGCCGGCCTCGAACGCCTTCAGAGCGAAGGCCGCGCCGCTGTGCATGGTGAAGACGAGGATGCGGGCGGCCTTGTCCCATTGCCTGATGTGCCTGACGGCCTCCAGCCCCCCGGCGCCGGGAAGCGAGAGATCCATGATGACGAGGTCGGGCGACACGCTGCGATAGGCCTGATAGGCCGAGGCGGCGTTATCCGCTTCGGCGACGACCCTGCAACCCGGCTGGCGCTCCAACAGACTGCGGTATCCTTCCCGGACGATGGGATGATCGTCCACCAGCAAAATGGCGATTTTGTTCATGACGGCGCGAACTGGCGGTCGAGAGTTGGAAGGGACGCGAGGAGCGGGATGCGCGCGGCGACGCGGACCCCGCGCGCCGCCCGGCCAATCGACAGACTGCCGCCAAACGCGGCGATCCTCTCTTGAACGCCGAGAATGCCATGTCCCGACGCGGCGCTGACTCGCATGGGATCGCCGCCGCCGTCATCCTCGACAGTCAGCGCGAGCGCGCCGCCACGCGAGGCCAGGCGCTCGACCCGCAAATAGACGGCGCTTGGCTTGCCGTGGCGCATCGCGTTGGTCAAGCATTCCTGCGCGATACGATAGACATTGGTTCCGATCGCGCTTGGCACGCCCGCGAGGTCGCCCCTGAGATCGAGGTGCACGAGAGCGCGCGGTTCGGCGCGCGTGTTCCAGCCCGCGACCAGTTGAACGAGACAGGCCTCCAACCCGAGTTCGTCGAGATCTTGCGAACGCAATCGCGCCAGCGCTTCGCGCAAGGTCGTCATCATTCGGCTGGCGACGCGCGCGATGGCGCGCGCATCGTCGGCGAGATCGGGGCGATCCGCGCTCGCGCCCGCTTCAATCGAAGCCGCGAAGGCCATTGACGCGGTTAGGCACTGGCCGAATTCGTCGTGTAGGTCGCGGGCGAGCGCGCGCCGTTCCTCTTCCTGCACCTCGAATAGGCGTTTCGTCAGCGCCACGCGCTCCGCCGTCGTTTGCGCCAGCCGCTCCGCGAGATCGTTCACGGCGCGCGCGATGAGCCCGAATTCCCCTGTCGCCGCGGGCGCGATCGGGCGGCGATAATGTCCGCTCTCGAGTCGACGCAGCCCTTCGATAATGCTTCTTGTGGGCGCCAGCGCGTGGGCGATCACGATGGCGGCGAGAACGCAGATCGCAACCGCCATCGACGCCGCGACGCTCGCGACGACCGAGATTTGTCGCCAAGCCTGGCGCACGGCTGTCGCTGGATTCGCGGTCGCGACGATCGCGCCGGTCTCCGGTTGCCGCACCGTCAGCGCGCGCACGACGGGCGCCCCCTCGCCAAAGGCGCGCTCGTAGGTTGTCGCAAACCATTCCGGCGCCGGTGTTCCCACGCCTTCCACCTGACTGCATATGGTGCGTGCTTCTTCCGCTCCCGGCGCGAAGGCGATGCACACTCCGGGCGAAATCAGCTTCAAGGTCGCTATCGTTTCCCAATTGGGGATCGGCAAAATTTTGTCCCGGCGCATGCTCTGGCGCCACAGGATCTCCCGCCAGAACAAATTCTCGAGTTCATGCGCGACGCGGTCGGCCGAGGCCGTGGTTTGCGCCGCCACATCGCGGTGAGCGTCAAGCATCACCCAGCCGACGGTGAGCGCGAGGCAAAAGAAGGCAACGCCGACCAGTCGTAGGATGAGGCGGAGGATCAGCGGCATCGAAGTGCTCCCGGTTCACGCGAGGATCGGATTTAAGCAGGCTTTCGCCGCCGGGCCAACGCGATCGCGTCAAATAGAGAGCGGCCGAGCGCTTTTCGGGAAAGATCGGGCAAATTGCCCATCGTTTCCCGGGGCGAACTCCGTTGAGAAAGGAGGCCCAATGACGGCACTCTCGTTCGATGATTTCTGGCGGCCCGGCGTCTTCGGCGCGCGATTGGCCGAGCTTTGACGCGAGAGGGCGCCATGAACGCGACGACCGACCGAACTTCCACGCGAACCACGTTTCTGCTGGCCTTCGCCACGCTTTGTCTCACCATAGCTCTCGGGCTGGCGTGGGCGCTTGGGGTGACCTTGTTCTTCCCGAACGGTTATTTGGCCGGTTTAATATTCGAGCGCGCCGATCTCATCAGAGCGCATATCGACTATCTCATGATGGCGCAGTTCTTGTTCCTTTTCGCGCTGTTGTTTCGGCAATATTCGATTGTCCCGCCGTGGTGGATCGTTGGCGCCAGCTGCTTTGGCGCCTTCTTCAATCCATTGGCGTTTGTTTTGCGGGCGCTGCATCCCAAGATCGACCCGGCGTCGATTGTCGAACCCCATTTCCCATTCCAGGCGGGCCTCAGCTTCAGCCTGACGACGATCGGATTTCTTGGCGCGGCGGCGCTGGCGATACGCGCCGCCTGGTTGTCGCGAACGAAGCATGAGGAAGCGTTGGGCGAATGAAACGCCGGGGCGCGTTAACAATTTGATCCTAACGTGAACGTAGCAGGATCGAATCAGCGATCCGCGCGCATTTGGGTGCTTTTCTTCCTCGATTTTGGGATTCGGCCTCGTCCAGCCGCCACATTTCGCCTTCAATCGAGAAGCGCGCCTTCAGGGTTCCCTCGGAGGCTTCGCCTCTTTTTAAGTTTTTGCGTGATTTTGAGACAGGGGCGGGTTGGCGCCGCGACCCCCGCGCGGCTATTACAGCGGCGTCCAACGCGAAGCCTTGCGTATCCGTGCTCGAAAGCATTGTGGGAGAGTAGAATGATCGTTAAGGACGCCAATGGCGCGGAGCTCGCCGACGGCGACAACGTGACGCTTATCAAGGATCTGAAAGTGAAGGGCTCCTCGATCACGCTCAAGCGCGGCGCGCTCGTCAAAAATATCCGCCTGACCGACAACGAGGACGAGATCGAATGCCGGTCCGATAAAATCAAGGGCCTGGTTCTGCGCACCGAATTCGTGAAAAAAGCTTGAAGTCTGGCGACCAGCGCGCTTTCCGTTCGAACGGAATCGTTCGAACGATGAAAAATCGCTCAATATCAATATGTTAGAGCAAGATCTTATCGAAAAAGTCTATCAACTTTTTCGGAGCTCGCCTTAGTGCGAATGACAGTGGATGCGCGAGCGAAGGCTTCATCTAGATCGACGCTAGCGTTGGGCCAGCGGCAGAGGGCGCCGGATATGCCGCGGTCATAGAGTATGCGGGTCTCGATTTTCAGACTACGCACCGCTTCGTCGGTATGGCGCCGAGCCATTTTATCGGCGCCGGCAACCGCAAGCGTGACTGCCTCCGGCGTGGCGTTCAAATGGGGATCATCCACCAAATTGAGAAGCGCGAACGTTTTGAGTATTTGCCGACGCCGGGCGGGTG
>JBAWEN010000354.1:0-15107 GCA_049591215.1 Methylocystis sp.
CCGGTCAGCGCGTAGGCCAGGTCGACCCCGCAAATGCCGAAGTCCACGAGCTCCACTTCGGCGGGAAGCGTTCGGGCGGACAGGCTTTGGACGACTTCTACGCCAAATGCGTCGTCTCCCTCGAAGATGTTGCCGACGCCCGCCACGAGAATGCACTTCATGGGTGGTCTCCAGAGGGTTCGATCTCCTCGCGCGAGAAGTAAAAGCGATGTCCAGGAAATCCAGCGGCGCCGAGGTCGCCGCCGGGATCGTCGCTGAGCGTCACCGCGACATGCACGCGATCGTCGAAGTCCCGTTCGATCGACAAAATCGTCGCCAATTTGCCTTTGAGCGCGAGATCAAAGACGTCGCCGCGCGGTTTGGGGTTAAGACACACGCGCTGGCCGACCGAAAGTTCAAACGGCGGCGCGTCGGCATGAGCAGCTTCGGCGGGTCGCAGCGCTCCGTGCAGAGTTGCGAAATCGGGACCGTTCATCGCCTCGCAACGCTCCAGCATGGCTTTCGTTCGGGGGTCGGCCGCGATCATTTCGCGCTTTTCATTTTCGGTCAGCGTGAGCACGCGGAGCGCGAGCATTTCATCGATTTCGGCGCCGTCAAAGAAAGGCCCTTTGCTCTCCGGCGCCACTTTCGGATAGTCGTAAAGAATAATCGGCGATGAGAGGATCTTGTCCCGCTTTCCTTCCTCGCCGACTAGAACCGGCCATGTCCCCTGATTGCGGCATGCTTCGGCGGCTGCTTGGAGATGAGCGGGTGGATCGAGGATCGAAATGAATTCTCCCGACGACGCATGCATCAACATGTGAGTCGACATGAAGGCGTAAGTTTGCGCATCGGCGCGGGAAATCCGCCGCGACTCCGGAGGCTCGGTGGTGTTCGTCACAGCGACGCCGAGGCGCAAAACGCCATCGCCAACTTCCGTCGCGGAGATTTCCAGCAGGCCTTCAAGGGGTTCGCAAGTTCTTGTCACGGTTCCAACGGCCGACCCACTGGGCGCATATATTGTTTCAACGGTTTCTCGCGCCGGCGCGTCGAATGTCATGCGTCTTGGCTGGGACAGGACCTCGCATAGAGGAATGTTTGAAGCTGTGATCTCGCGCTCAACCGCTTCATCCCAACTGACAAATCTTTGACCTTCGACATCCAATTCCGCGACGCGGTCGTAAGCCGCCTCTGAAGCCTGGATAGTTAACTTTCGAATCTGCCGCTGTTGAGTTTGGAGAAAGCGAATGAGAATCTCGAGCCGCGCCGCCGCGTCGGCGCGCAGCAAAATCTCGGTCTTCATTGTGGAGATTTCTTCCTCGACACCTTGCGGAAAGACGCCGCCAAAGGTCCAGCGCTGCCGATTTTTGATGGCCGAAGCGCGATAGGGATACAGAATATACCCTTCATAAAGAACCGCGTCGGCGATCTCTTTTTCGCGATCGAAAATCATGGGACGACTTCCTTCGCTCGCATATCGAGCAGATCGATGAGCGCGGCGTCGAAGGTCAGGTGCCCCCCACGCCGCTTGTAGGCATAGAGACGATCGAACGTTTCGCGCTCAAGTCGCAGCCAATCGCTATCGGGATAATGCTGATCCATCAGCGAGCGCCACACGCTTGCCGGGAGCTGGAAGGTCGTCTCCTTGGTCCAGGGAATCTGTTCGATCTGAAGCGATCCATCGTCTTCGCAATAGAAAACAGAGCCGTTGAATAAGAATGTTAGCGGCGCCTCGCCGTTGATGAGACCCTTGAAATATTTGGCGCTCGCAACGTTGAAGTCATGCGTGCAGGGCGCTGGCAGCTGTACGCGGCTTTCATGGTCGAATCCGGGGATCGCGACATTGGCGTGAGTCCAAAGCAAGCTTCGCAACGCGCCGCCCCAGTGTTCCGCGGCGCCAAACAACTCGACCAGGCGTTCTCGCTCATCGGCGTCGTAGCCGCGGCGCGCCGGCTCGATGCGAATTTGGCATGATAAGAGAATGTTTTTGATCGACACCGCCGCGCTATTGTTGACGACATGAAGCGCGAACCGCAATACAGGCGTCGCCGAGTATTTTTCGGCTTCGACGCTTTCAATCATGAATTCCAAATCAACCATGGAGGTAGGCCTTATCGCTCTTCGTCATCGCGCTCGCATCCAGCGAGGCGAAAAAGTCACGGATGTCGTCCCAAACCTCGGAGCCGCCGGAAAGGCCGCGCCATCGCGTTCGAATTAGGCCGACGAGGGCGTAACATCGGTCGATGGACACACGATAATAGTCGCGGGCGCTCTTGGTGCGGTTGACGAGTAGCGCTTCGACGTCCGGCTCAATATCCGCGAGCGAGGGGTTGGCTTCGAGGAGGCTTGTCCACGCTTGCACGCTCAACGCGGATTCCATTCCGCCGGCTGGACTAGGATAGATGGCGGTCGGCCGAAGACATTCGCCGCTCAAGAAAAAGAACACGATGTCGATTGGAAGCTGCATCGTCTCCCAAGTGGGATCGGTAAGACGGAAGTGCTGCAACCGTTCGGTTTTCGGCGAGACCGCGCGGAACCTCCCGTCGGATTCGAGCGTCAGCGCGCAGGCGTCGCACGCGCAATAAAATTGCCGCGTGGCGGGCTCAATGAGATGCTTAGGCGCGAGCGGCAGGCGCTGAGCGCAGAAGTCGCAAGTCTCAGTCTGGATCTTCGTCGTCACGAAGCGCCTGACGGTCATGACCCAATTGCTACGCGGTTTGGCCGTCGCAATCATTGGCATGGACCTTCGAACAGTTCGACGGGACAAACGCTAGCGTCTGAACCGATTTGTCGGAAACTTCGACCTCGATCCTGTCAAGATCGGGCGCGGCTTCGGTCAAAACTTGCTCGATCTCTAGGGCCAAGGTCTTGGTGGTCTCGTGATCGGCATTAGCCGAGAGCGCTACCCGAACCCGCGCGGCGGTTTGATCGATGTGGGCCAATTCCACGCGGAACCCGCGGACGCCCCAATGCGGCCGCATCTCCGCGAGTTTGCTCCGCAGGCGGGCCTCGGCGTCCCGCGGGTGCAATCCATGCAATAGAACGACGGCGCCGACATAGGCGTCCGCGAGCAGATTGCGAATTAGGAGATCGCCATTTTCCGTTTCCTGGCAAATGGTCAGGACTTTCGCCAGGGCTATCGCGTGCAAGTCCAGCGCGGATTCCAACAGGTCTCTCGCCACGCCGCGGGCGGTTGGGTCGCCGATGCTCTCGAGCGCTTCGATCGATGTTTCCATGCGCCCGACACATTGTCGAAGCGCGCCCGCTCGCGTCTCGTCGACATGCGTCATGACGCTTTTCCGCGCGAGACGCCAAACATCGGAGAATGCATGGTTTCAAGCGTCTTTCCGCCGCCGAGATACATGTGGACGCCGCACGGCAGACAAGGGTCGAAACTGCGCACGGCGCGCATGATGTCGATGCCCTTGAACTTGTCCTGGCCGTTCTCCTCGAAGATCGGGGTGTTCTGCACCGCGTCCTCGTAAGGTCCCGGCGTTCCGTAAATATCGCGCGGCGTCGCGTTCCACGGGGTCGGCGGATAAGGATGATAGTTCGCGATCTTCCCGTTTCGAATCACAAGGTGATGGGAAAGCACGCCGCGGACCGCCTCGTGGAAGCCGCACCCGATGGCCTCGTCAGGCACTTTGAATTCGGTGAAAGTCTTTGTGCGCCCCGCCTGCACTTCGGTCAACGCTTTCTCGATGAAATGATAGGCGAGAGCCGCGCAATAAGCCTGGAAATAGGTTCGCGCCCGGTCGCGCTCGATCGCGTTGCTCCATTTCGGAATCTTCCATTCGAATTCCTTCTCCGGCTTGAGCGCTGTTTTCGGCAGATAGATCTTGACGCTGTGACCTGTCGCCTTCACGTACCCCACGTCGACAAGCCCAGCGAGCGCGGTCGCCCACAAGCGCGCGATCGCGCCGCCGCCAGTATCGAGCGCGAGGTGGTCGCCCGTTCTCTTATCGAGCCAGCGCGGACACATCACCCAGGAATAATTGCCGTCGAAATTGCGTTTTTGCGGCCGAGGAATAGTCGTTTGATTCCAGGGATGCTTCTGATCGACGGGATTGCCGAGGGGGTCGGTTTTCACGAACGTCTCGCAATTGTCCCAGTCGTTGTAAAACGAGCTTCCGAGCAAAATACGAATGTTCAGATTAATGTCGACGAGATCCGTCGTGACAAGCTCGCCATCGACAACCACGCCGGGGGTGACGAACATCGCGCGTCCCCAGTCGGTCATGGTTTTATATTGGTAATCGCATTTATCGGGATCCTGGAAAGAGCCCCAACAGCCCAGCAGAATGCGGCGGCGCCCAACTTCCTCATAACCGGGAAGCGCTTCGTAAAAGAAGTCGAAGAGATCGTCGTGCAAGGGCACGCATTTCTTCATGAATTCCACATATCTGACGAGGCGCATGAGATAGTCGGTGAACAATTGCACCGAAGGCGTCGTGCCGACGCCGCCTGGATAGAGCGTGGAGGGATGCACATGGCGCCCCTCCATTAGGCTGAACATCTCGCGGGTGTAACGGCTTACGACAAGCGTTTCGCGATAAAAATCGCCGGTGAAGGGATTGAGCGCGGTCATGATGTCGGCGATCGTTCGGTAGCCGTGATCCGCGGAATGAGGCGCGAGCGTCGATTGAGCTTTCGCCCAAACGCTCGGATTTGTCTCCTTCACCATCTGCTCGCAGAAATCCACGCCGACCAGATTGTCCTGATATATGTTGTGGTCGAACATGTATTCAGCGGCTTCGCCGAGATTGACGATCCACTCCGCGAGCGCCGGCGGCTTAACGCCATAGGCCATGTTTTGAGCGTATACGGAGCAGGTGGCGTGATTGTCGCCGCAGATTCCGCAGATGCGGCTCGTGATGAAATGTGAGTCGCGCGGATCCTTCCCCTTCATGAATATGCTGTATCCGCGAAATATCGACGAAGTGCTGTGGCATTCCGCGATGCGGCGGGCGTCGAAGTCGATCTTCGTGAAAATGCCCAGGCTTCCGACGATGCGCGTAATCGGATCCCAGTTCATTTCGACCAGATTTGGAGAGGATTTATTGGCGCCGACTCCCGTTCCAAACACCACGTCGTCCATCGCGGCCTCCTAAAGGGGATAGGTTTGCTCAGGTTTGTCGGGACGGTAGCCCGTTGTGCTCTTGGCGCCGTTGTGACGCCACTTCGGCTCTTTGTTCAGTGCATTGTTGGTCAGCCGGCGCAAATTGCGTATCAACACCCCGTAGGGCTGGACCAATACCGAAGAGATGCGCGCGCCTGGGGGTTCATCCATGAACGGCATGAACTTGTCCGGAAAACCGGGCATGGTGCAGCCGATGCAAATGCCGCCAACATTCGGGCATCCGCCGATGCCGGCGATCCAGCCGCGTTTCGGCACGTTGCACTGAACCACGGGTCCCCAGCAGCCAATTTTGACGAGACATTTCCGCGAGCCATATTCGTGGGTGAAATCCGCCTGCTCGTAATACGCCGCGCGATCACACCCCTGATGCACGGTCATGCCAAAAAGCCATTTCGGGCGAAGCGCGTCGTCGAGCGGAATCATCGGCGCGAGGCCGGCCAATTGACGCAGTAGATATAAAAGGGTCTCCATGAAATTATCGGGCTGAACAGGGCATCCGGGAACGTTGACGATCGGGAGCCCGGCCTTCGACTTCCAGTCCCAGCCAAGATAGTCCGCGATCCCCATGCAGCCGGTGGGGTTGCCCTTCATCGCGTGAATGCCGCCGTAGGTAGCGCAGGTGCCGGCGGCCACGACGCCGAGCGCTTTTGGCGCCAGACGATCAATCCAATCGGTGGTTTTGATAGGCTGGCCCGTCGCCGCATCGGTTCCCATCGCGGCCCAGTAACCGTCGCCGCTCAAATGCTCATTCGGGATCGATCCCTCGACAACGAGGACGAAATTCTCCAATTCGCCGCGATCCGCTTTATGAAACCATTCCAGAAATTCGTCGCCTACTTCGTACGCCAGAACGGGATTATGAAGATGGACCTTGGGGAGACCGGGGACCGATCCCAGAATAATATCCTCGATGCTTGGCTCGGTCGCGGCCGTAATCGAGACACTGTCGCCGTCACAACCTAACCCCGCCGTGATCCATAATATGTGAACCTCTGAGATCGCAGGTGACCGTTGAGTTTTGCGGCCATAGGGAGCGTTTTCAGCCATTGGAACCCCCTGCTATTCTCTGCTTTACCTTTGCACAACAACCTTCCGCCGTCCCCTGAAAACGCGCATGCACAATATTAGTTCCAAATTGCTACGCCTATGGCAGAACTCCAATTAGATGTGCGATGCCTACGTGTGCCGAGAGCGCGTGTCGGATCGTCGAACAAGGGAGTTGGGACATTGGCGCGCTGTGATTGCATCCACCCAAATATGATGCCTCGGGCATTGAATAATACTTAGGGCGCCATAAATTGCTTGAGTATTAGAAAATGCTAAAGGTGTCATCATGGTGACGAGCGAGCAAATCCGCGCCGCGAGGGCGCTCCTGCGCTGGGAACAAAAGGACTTGGCGGAAGCGTCAAAGGTCTCGCTTCCTTCGATCAAGCGGCTTGAAATTCAGCCCGGCGCTCTTGCCGCGCAAGAGCGGACAGTCGCCGCCATTCGCGCCGCCCTCGAATTGTCCGGCGTGATCTTCGTCGATGACAACGGGGATGGGGCGGGCGTGAGGCTGCGCAAGGCCGGCTCCATGGCCGCGTCCATCCCGATCGAAGACTTGAACGCCGAGAATGACGAATAGCGCCGGCGACGCAATGGTGGGACGAATCGCTTTTGATCGCCCGCGTTCTAGATGGAGCACGAACGCGACGCTTTGGCCTCATTTTCCTCTCCGCGTTCGTCGTTTTCCCGCCTCCACGGGAATGTCGGGGCGCGCATTTATCACCGGGATCAGCCGCGGCGCGGACCGAAGAAAGGCGGCGCAGGTCAAGCCAATCAACCCTAAAGAATTGTTTTGATAGACGCACGGACGGGTGTCGCCGCGAAAATATTCTCACGTAGAAAAGCATAGTTCCGCCGGATTCTCGCGCTAGCAATTATAATGTCGAAGGCGGGCTAAAGGTCGAGTCGTTGTTCAGAGTCCCGCCCGATTACACGGAGTTGTGATCGCACATGCTAGAAACTGACCCCTTTCTCCTTTCCGCGGCGGAAATGGCGACCACGGAAGCAATGCGCGCCGATGGGACGATCCCACAAGACTGGCGTTACATCGACATCCCTTGGCAGAACGCGGTGATTTTCAACAAGATCGTCGAGATTGGCGGCCCCGATATGCGGGTTCTCGACTGCGGCGAGCGCGACGAAAATAAGCGCGGGAAAGTCGTTTTCGGTCCGGAAGCGTCGAAGCGCATCAACGAGCGAGCGTCCGAAATTTATGCTCTCTTCTCGATGGCCGCCGATGAGGCCGAAGCTGACGTGGTAGCGAACGATGGCGATGCCGAGGCGTTAGCGTCTGAAAAAGCGGCGTGATCGCCTTACGCGGCGCGTCATAGGCAGCGCCCGTGGCTTCACGCCCTTGTCGAGCGACGTTCCCGCTGATTGTCGAGGTCGTCGCCAAGGGCTTCGCAGCAGCGCGCTACTGCAAGACGACGACCTTCGTGCCGATCTTCGCTCGACCGTAAAGATCGACGACGTCGCGGTTCGTCATGCGGATGCATCCCGATGAAACGGCGGCTCCCATAGTGTCCGGCTCGTTGGAGCCGTGGATGCGATATTGGCTCGATCCGAGGTAGAGCGCGCGCGCGCCAAGCGGATTGTCGATCCCGCCCGCCATATATTTCGGCAGATCGGGGCGTCTCTTGAGCATTTGCGGCGGCGGTCGCCAGTCGGGCCACTCGCGTTTGCGCGTGACGGTCTTCGTCCCCGACCAGGTGAAGCCCTCGCGGCCAACGCCGACGCCATATTCGATCGCCCGTCCGTCGCCTAGCACGTAGTAGAGCCGCCGCTCCTTGGTCGAGACGACGATTGTTCCCTTCTTGAATTCCGAGTGCCGCCAGATCACGACCTGCCGCGGAATCGCTTGTTCGCGAAAGACGTTGATGAAATCCGCGAGTGGACCCCGCGTCAACGGATTGTCTAGCGCCGCCGCGGGAGAGAGCATGTTTAGCGCGATCGCGCCGCGCAGAAGCCACGTGCGTCTATGATTCATCATCTCGACACCTTAATTTCTTCCGCCTGCGTCCATGCCGCCGACAACCCCTATCGAGCTTTCTTGTTGGGGGAATGCGGCCAAAGTCAGGCGGCGAGCGCAGCGGATTCTCCTTACTTTCCTGAAGCTTGGCCAAAGGGCCGCGACCAAGGACCGCGGTCCTTGGTCGTGACCTGGCAATCGAATTGCATGTGTTCGCCCGTCACCGCGATCGCGATGATCGCGGCTTCCGACGCGCAAGGCCGCAGTTTAGCAAGAAGGAGAGGACGAATGATGCACCCAGACCTCCACAATGCGATCATGTCGATCATGAAATATGGCTCGCTCGTGCTTGCATTGAGCTTCGCCGGAAAGATCGCCGTGTTCGCCGTAAGGCACATGTAAGCGGCGGCCTACCATGGCGCGCTCGTAAGCCGAGCGGAGTTTTATTTATCGCCGGCCGAAAATCCCGAAGCTGGAGCGCCTCCGGAAAGAGTCAATTCGTCGCGCTTCCATGGGCAGTCCACCATGCGCCAAGAGCATCCATTGTCGCGGGAACCTTGTTCGAGAGAGGTCCGGCGAATTTCGACCACTCATCCGCCAGCAACGGCGAAACGGTGGTGATAATGGGAAGGTCGGCCAGGATCGCCGCGCGGAAAGCGTCGCACAGTCCGCCCCTGGCGGCTTCGAGTTTGCCGAACTTGCTCAGCACGACGACATCGGCGCCATCTTCTATGGCGCGCTCCACGGCTTCGCACGCCTTGGCGAGCCCGCTTGGGTCAAGATTGCAAGCGGTCGAACCCGCGCCGAGGTCTTGAGAGAATTTAATCACCGCCTTGGACGTGAGATCGCGGACAGCAAGATGCTTGCATGCTCCCTCCGCGCCACATTGCGAAACCTCGACAACGCCGGCGACGCGAAATCCGTCGCGCTTCAGCGCCTCGGCGAATTGCGACAGAATGGTCTGAATCGTCTCGCCCGGCGCGCCTTGCAAAGCCGCGATTTGCCCAGTGAAATGAACGGCGTCACTCGTTGTCATGACACGTGCTCCGCTCTGTCTAAGTTTTGCTGGACCCGCGTCGCGCCGAACGCCCAAGTCGCCGATGCGCGACGACCGATCGCCGCCACGCTCGCTTTCGCTATGGCGCGGGCTCTGGCGTCGGGACTGGTCCATGAAGCCGCTTCGCCGCGCATATCGATTTCAAGCAGCTTGACGCCCTTCGGCACGAAGGTTCCGTCGCGGGCGATCCCGCGCAGCACGCCGTCCATCGAAGCGAAGACGGGAGCGCCAGCGTGATGTCCGAGCGTGACTCCATAGCGCACTGGCGCACCGACGTCGAACGGCGTACGCCACGATCCGTCGAGCTGTGAATAAACGAAGCGCTCTCTCCCCGTCTCGCCGAGAGTGCTCGCGAGGCCGTCGGGAGGACTGGTCTTTCCGCTTTTAACGATGAGGCCTGGTTTGGACGGATGCGTTTCAATCGCGACGTCGCAATTGAATCCGGGTTCAAAGTTTGGACCGAGACCGACGGTGACCTCGGCGATGCCGCGAAGATCGGGGGCAACGCCATATTTTTGCATTCGCGCGTCGACGAGCGCATCGAATTTGCGCATCGCCATCAACTCCACAAGATATAGTGGCGTCACCGCGACTTGTCCGGGAATCGCCATGATCGACGAAATTCCGGCGGCGGTCTCGGCGCGAACTCCCCTGATGCCGTCAACCTCGATACAATCTTCGAACAAAGCGTCGTGAAAGACCATCCCGCGGCGGATTACGGGTGGAAAAGGATCGTGGCAAAGAATGACGTGATGACACCGCCGCGCCAATTGCACGGCGACGGCCGAGGCGATCTCGTTCGTCCCAAGTATTACCGCGAGGGCGCTCGCGTCGCCATCGAGTGACATGCGAAATGTCGTGTCGGTCATTTTGATCGTCCTCGTGGACTAACTTGCAAGAGCAATCTTCGGGCCACGCGGCAGACTATGTAATGCAGTTATATAAATAGCGCGCCGAGGACCTCGATCAGGCGCGGCGTTTGCTGGGCGCCCTTTGGGTGCGATTTGATGTGAATACATCACGCTGGACAATGTTGTCTCGAAAGCGACAGGGGTGCGAGTCTGTTGGCTCTTCCTACCTGCTACGCAAGCCGAGGCGTCTCGAAGCGCAGTCCGGCCGGGGCGCCCTTGAGAACCCACGTCTCGACCCTTCGGCGCCGCCCCGACGTCGGCGCCGCTCTTTGAAGTTCAACCCCAGCCAAGGCCAGCGGCCCCCGCGCACAGGAGCACCACCAGCCAAGGCGGCGTACTCCAGAACACAAGCAACAGATATCCGGTCACCGCCAGCATGAAATCGCCGGCGGATAAAATCCCGTTGACCCAAACTGGTCGATAAAACGCAGCAAGCAACAGCCCGACGACCGATGCGTTCACGCCCAGCGCGATGCTCTGAAAGGCCGGATGGCGACGCGCCTCTTCCCACAGCGGCAGGACGCCGATCACCAACAGGAATCCGGGAAGAAATATGCCCACAAGCGCTACAACCGCTCCAAACCAGCCGTTTGGAGTTTGCGATGACGCCGCGCCGAGATAAGCGGCGATCGTAAATAGAGGTCCCGGAACGGCCTGCGCCGCTCCATAGCCGGCGAGAAATGCATCATTGGACAGCCACCCCCGGGGAACGAGCTGCGCCTGGAGCAGGGGCAGCACGACATGCCCCCCGCCAAACACCAGCGCTCCCGCGCGAAAGAAGCTGTCGAACAATTGGACGACGTATAGACCGCTCTCGCGCGCGGCCAGCGGCGATAAAAGCAGCAAGATTAAAAAAAGCGCCAGCGCGCTCACTCCAAAACGCTTCGTCAGCTTGAACGGCGTCGGGCTATGCGGCAAACTACTTCGCGGGACGAGCCAGAGGCCCCCGATTATCCCGCCCGCCGTGATGACGGCTATTTGCGCCAAGGCGCCGGGAATCAACGAGGCGACAATCGCGGCTCCGACAGCCATGCTCGCCCGAGCGCGGTCGGGACACAGCGAACGGCCCATGCCCCACAGCGCCTGGGCGACAACGGCGACGGCCACGACCTTTAGGCCATGCAGCCACATAAGGTTCTGGCCTGCGTCCAGGCCCTTTAGAGTCATGCCGAATGCGATCATGGCCAAGGCCGACGGCAGCGTAAAGCCGAGCCACGCCAGGAACGCGCCGGGCAATCCGCCCTTCAACAGGCCGAGCGCGATCCCGACCTGGCTGCTGGCCGGTCCAGGCAAGAATTGACAGAGCGCTACGAGATCCGCGAACGCCCGCTCGTCCAACCAAGCCCGACGCGCGACGAATTCGGCGCGAAAATAACCGAGATGGGCGATTGGCCCGCCAAAGCTCGTGGCGCCGAGCTTCAGAAATATCAAAAAGATTGCAAGAGCATTCAAAAGCCGACGCCCTTCGCTAGTGAGTCGAGCGTCAGCGATTATATGTCATGGCGAGGCTTCTTTTAACATCGAGATATTCGGCGATCTCGAAGGCGAGTTCGGGTTCCAGCGGAACGCCGAACGTTTTGGCCTGGTGGAGCAGCTCTTCCCCCGAAAGCAATTGCAGCGACGCCGCCCGGCGGTCGCGAGAGGGTTCACGCGCACCGGAGCGGCGTAACGCGGCGTGAAACGCGCGCGATGTTCCATTATCGATGTTCATTGTTCGCGCTCAATAAAATCGCGATCCGCGGCGCGGCGCGCGAGCGCCCTGGCGTTCTCGAGTTCCTCGGCGGTCAGCAATGAGTCGCGCACGCGGTTGAACATCGGGTTCAGATATGAGTCGAGCCAGTTGAACAAAGCGGAGCGCTCTTTCAGCGCGTTCTTGCGGAACCGAATGCATTTGAAACACATCGGCGAGCGCGCGAGACCGTCCTTCGGGCGAATGAGATAGACGATAGCGAAAACGCGAATTCCGCTGGCCAATATCTCGCGGAAGACGCGGAACCACCATGCCCGCTGGTAGCAGAGCGTCTCCAGCCTGATCGTGCAGATTTTACATGACGCCGTTGGCGCCAGCGTGCGTGTGTCCATTGGTGGAAGTGGCGTGCTCAAAGCTCGTCCTCTGAAGAGGGCCGCGAACACACACGCGATCTTCGCGCGATGGAAAAGGGCGAGCGAGTTTATGCAAACGAACGCTTCGGGATTAAGCTTAGCGTGCGTTTCTTCCACGAATGTACGCCCACGTACGTCCGCGTACGCAAGTGAATATTTCCATTTCGAATTTGCCACGACGACTCGGGACCTTCAGGCGCCTTGCTCGTTCGACGGGTGGCGCATACGCGCGGACGGAGTGGGAGAGCTTGACCGGTGGTCATCCCAGGTGGCAAAATTTGCTGGCGCGACGCTGCTCGCGGCGCGGGACGCTTCGCCGAAATCCAAACGGATTTTCCTGGCGCGATTTTCCAAGGGGCTTGCCGATGTGGTTTGATGGTTTAACGGGCTCGTCCATTGTAGCGGCGTTCGCCCTTGCAACCGGTCAGGCTCAAGCGGACGATGTGTTGTATCGGCGCGAGGCCCTTTGGCGGATCGTAAGCACGCAATGTGTTCCAGCGAGCCGAGCCGGAAATCCTCCGAGCCCCTGCCTCACCTTGAATAACGACGATGAAGCGGGATTCGTCGTCCTGAAGGATAGAGTTGGCGTCGCTCAAGTGCTCGTTATTCCAACAAAACAAATATCAGGTATAGAAAGCCCGGATAGCCGCGCGGCTTCGGCCATGAAATATTGGTCGGCGGCTTGGGACGCCAGATTGTATCTGTTCGGTTACCTGCAACGGGAAATCGCGCGAGACGAGGTGAGCCTAGCCGTGAATTCGCAATACGATCGAAGCCAAGACCAGCTACATATCCACGTCGATTGCATTAAGCCGCAAGTTCGAGATCTGCTTCGGAAACATGTGGACGAGATCGGCTACTCCTGGGGCTTGCTGCCATTCGAGGTCGATGGAAAAAAATACAACGCGCGACGGCTCGATGATCCCAACCTTAGTCGCACAAATCCAATCGCCTTAATTTCCGACGAATTGACCGACGCGGCCTCCGACATGGGGGCGGAAACAATCTTTGTGGCCGGAGCCAAATTTGGGGATGGCAAGGACGGGTTCATATTGCTTGAGGATAGAGCGGGGCGGGCGCTTCTGGACAATGGTCATAGCGAAGATCTTCAAGATCACACCTGCGGCGTCGCTCGCTGAGCGCTTGCACGAACGTTCGCGCGCCCGCGAAGGGGATCGGGATGTTTGTCATCGCGGATCCGCAGCGACACAGGATTTTTGAGGGAGTCGAGGGGGCGGGCGCTCCTCCAAGGCATTCCGCGCGCTTAGCCCGCCAACTTCCGCTGTTCGCGATGTCGGCGTGAAGCTATTTCAACTGATCCGCCGCCTTGTCGATGCCCGCCTTGGCGCAGGCCTCGTCCTTGTCCCCGCCGGGGGCGCCGGAGACGCCGACCGCGCCGATTACCGCATCGCCGACCTTGATCGGCAATGCGCCTTGAGCCGCGATCACCCCGGAAAGATGTACGGCGCCGGTCGTCGGATTGTCCTTAACGCGCTGCGCGAATTCCCCGGAGGGGGCGCGAAAGGTGCGCGCGGTATATGCCTTGCGCTGGCTGTTCTCGAAGGTATGCGGCGCGGAGCCGTCGCCGCGAATGGCGACTAGCGTCTCTCCTTCCAACCCGACGACGGTCACGGACACATGGTGGCCTTGCTGCGTGCACGCCTCATAGGCGGTTTGCGCGATGGTGAGCGCGAGCGGTGCGGGTAACAGCTTTTGCGTCAAAAGCTCCGCCGACGCGGGCGTGGCCATGACGCAGAGGACGGCGAGAGCGCGGCCAAGCGGGGAGGGGGACATCGTGTTCATGGGCTTCCTATGCATGGTGAGAGTTTCCCGCGCACATTATGGCATATAAACTATAAGATAACTATATAAATGCTTCGCGCCCGTCTTCGGAATCTCCGTCGACTTCGCTTCCTCCACAAGCCGCGAGCGGTTGTGAAGTTTTCTGTGTTTCGGAATTAAATTCCGCCATATCAGTGTATTGTAGATGAAACTTCGGCCGTGGGCGTTGTGGGCGTCGGCATAGGAAAGAATTTGGCGGCGCCTCTTGACGGCGGCGCTTTTGAGAGCCTAAATCTATCTTAGATGATAGGAATAATGCGATGAACGCCGAACCCATCACGCAAAACGCCGATGCGCCGATCAAGCCCCGACGGTCTTCGCCCGATCAACTGGCGGCGACCGTCGCTGAACGGCTTAAGCGGCTGATCGCCGGCAAAGGACCGTCTTTTGAGCGGCTGGCGGAGCGAAGCGGGATAGATTCGGACGAGTTGTCGCGCATCGAGGCCGGCGTCGCATCGCCGACGCTTGGTCATCTGTGGCGTATCGCGAATGCGCTGGGCGTTCCCTTCGGGAGTCTTGTCGCGTCAAAGCAGCGGCGCGGAGTTCTCGTCATCCGCAAGAACGAGCCCCAAATCATCGGCTCCGCCGACCGGCATTTTCTTTCTCGGCCCTTATTTCCCTTTGACAGCCAGCGGCCTGTCGAATTCTACCATGTGGTCGTCGGTCCCAGTCATATCGAGCGGGCCGAGGCCCATGCTCCCGGGACGAAGGAGAACATTGTCGTCGCCCAAGGCTCGGTGGAGATCATCGTGGGGAAGGAGCCGGCCGTGCAATTGGACGAGGGCGACGCGGTGGACTTCCTCGCCGACGTTCCGCACAGCTATCGCAACCTCGGAGTTGTCCCGGCGGTGCTTTATTTGGTGATGTCGTATGAAGCGGCGGCTTCGGGCGCGGGCGCGGGGTGAGCGGCGTGGCGCGCGGCGGCATATACTTTTCAAAGATTACCGATTTTATATAGGTATATATTTCTGCTATACCAAGTCGCGCGGAAATATTGGAAGATTTTTCTACCTTAAAATGCTTGCGCCTTCGGTTGGACGGTTGTAACCATCCGTCTTGCCG
>JBAWEN010000355.1:0-1751 GCA_049591215.1 Methylocystis sp.
TTCGGCGCGTGTTTGGTGCGCTGGTGATAGCCTCTGATGTCGCTTGGGAGCCTATCGGCCTGGTGGATTGTCATACGCGCCCCCGCCTCAACGATAGCCCTCTTCCGCCAACACCTGCCGCACGGCGGGCCGTGTCCGCATCAGCTCGTAATGGGCGCGGCAATTGACGGGCAAATCCATTCCGATCTTGTCGGCCCAGAACTCGACATAGAACAGCGCGGCGTCGGCGATCGAAAAGCCGCCGGCGACGTAAGGCTTTCCTTCGAGCCGACCGTTGATGAGCGCGAACGCTTCGGCGGCGATCCTGCGTCCATCGGCCTTTATCGCCTCCAACGTTTGATGCTTTGAAGCATATCGCTCGGGCGTGAACACGCGGCGAAAGCCCTCGCCGTGGATGTGACGCGCGCAGAAATTCAGCGTCTCCACCGCGTCGTCGGCCGCATCCGGGTCCTCAGGCAACAATTTTCGACGAGGGTAGGCGCTGGCTAGCCATGTCGCGATGGAGACGAAGTCGGTCAGAGCGACGCCGTCATCGCGAAGCAATGTCGGAATTGTCCCATTGGGATTGATGGCGAGATATTGGGGCGTCAAATGCTCTCCCTTGGGGAGATTGACGATATAGGCCTCGAAAACCAGGCCTATTTCCTCGAGCAGAATGTGGATGCCGGTCGAGCAGGATCCCGGCGCCATATAGAATTTCATTAGGGTCCACACTTTGATCCGCGGTCGCGATGAGATTCAGCTCAATAACGCAATTCGGGCGCCATTCATTCGACGGGAATCCGCCGCGGCGCCGCTCCATTGGCTTGGACGTGAAAAGCCGTGCGCGGGCGTATCCGGATATTCGGACATGGTTAAGTCGACGGTTTGAGTCGACAGGAAAGCAAAATAACGCCGACAGCAAAGCCGTAAAATGCGCTGGGCTTAATTTAGCCTCACATAAAAGGAGCATCGGCCCTTGCGAGCGAACAAGTTTGTTCGCATCGCTTCAATCATGTCGCAAATTTGCGTTTATTGTCCGTTGGATACACTTTGAAGCTTGCAAATAAATGATTTTTTGCGTCGCCCCCGTGGCCCGCATGTTGCGTTTTGCCCCCGGATGCATCAACCGCCGTCGGCGTCGACGGTCGAAAAATCGGGAGGACAGCCTTGGCCAACGTGACTTTCTCATCACCCGTGCTTGCGCGCGACATCACCGTCTATGCGATCGCCGGCGATCGGGGCACGATCTTGGCTGTCGCCAAGGCTCATAAAATTCCCATTCCCTTCGATTGTCAGGATGGCGAATGTGGTTCTTGCCTCGTCGAGGTCAAGCATCTCAGCTCCGACGTCAAATACGCGATCGCCTTGACCGAGAAGGAAAAGGAGGTGCTGCGGCAATTGGGCAAAATCACAAAGGCCGAGATCGAAAACGCCGAAGTCAACGACATGCCGCCGCGCTATCGGTTGGCCTGCCAATGTTTCGTGCGCAACGAGGACATCATCGTCACCTTCGAAGGCGACCAGACTCTTCCCGCGCAAGGGCCGCATATCACCCACGCCGCGAGTCGCTTCAAAGGCGGCATCGAGATCGCGACGGTCGACGAATTCCTCGGTTACGCCGTGAAGGTCGAAGAGGACGCCGCCATCCATTTCGACGAACTCGCGACGACCATGGAGGGCTGCGGAAATCAGGAAGTGGCGAAACTATTTCGTCAACTCGCCGGCTTTTCGCGCCTTCATCTCGCCGAGGCGAAGAAGCGCGCCGGCTC
>JBAWEN010000356.1:0-2041 GCA_049591215.1 Methylocystis sp.
GACCCTCGAAGCCTCGGGCTGGAAGCGCAAGAGCGGCGCGCTGCTCGCGCATCCCGCGCTTTCGGCCTTTTCACGCGGCGCGACCAGGCTTCTGGCGCGCGAGGGGAAATGCGGCGTCGCCCGCCTGACTCTGGCCGGGCGGCCGCTGGCGATGGGCATAGTCATCGAGAGCCAGGGTCGCGCCTATTTCTGGAAGATCGCGTTCGACGAGCAATTTCGCGCGCAGGCGCCGGGGATTCATCTGCTGTATGAGTTGACGCGGGCGCTTTCCATCCGCGCCGACATCGACATGACCGACTCCTGCGCCATCGCCAATCACCCGATGATCGACCGCTTTTGGCCGGATCGCGTCGCGATCTGCGACGTGGCGGTCCAGACGCGTGGCGCGGTCGGTTTCGACGCGGCCCGCCGTTTCGACACGTTGCGCCGGGGACTGCGGGCGAGCGCGAAGCGCGTCTACCTGCGCTTGCTCGGGCGCAAGGAAAGCTAGTCACCACTGCGCCAGAAGCCGACTCATGCGCCGCGGCAAACAGCGCCTTGTCGCAATAAGGCGCGCAAGCGCTTCCCGTTCCTGCTGTCGAGCTAAGCTTCCACGCGTTCGCCCTGTCGCGCGCTACTGGTTCTTCTTCCGATGCGGGGCGCCAAGGTACGGAAACTCGTTGAGAATGTCGGTGTGCGGTTTCAAACCGCTGGAAGGGCACTCGCCCTTGGTCAGGAACGCGAGGCGGTAATCGATCACGTCGTCAGTGAAGACGCGGCCGTTGGGATACTTCGCGGGCCTCGATGGATCGAAACTCAGCACGTCGGGCAGCGTTCGCTCCTTGTCGATCTCGGCAATCGCTTCTTCGCGCGAGTAATTTCCCGTGTGGCCCATGAGATGCACGAACTGATCAAGCCAGCGCCCGCGATCGTTCACCGGCTCGCTGGCGTTGTATTCCAACTTCGTGTCGTCGGTGTTGAAAAAGCTGCTGACACTCGGATGGCCCGCGCGATCGGCGTGGATCAGGCCGCCATCCTGCCTCACGCTGCATCGTCCCCAGATGTGCACTTCGGGCTTCGGGGCTAGTTCGCTCGTCGGCAGTTCGACCACCATCGAAAAGACGTTGCCTTCGGTATTCGAATCCACGCCAGTCCACGGTGACTTGCCGCTTAGGTGAGGCTCGGTGAAATTCCGCTTGCCTCTGATGTCGAACAGATTTTTGATGCCGTCGAAATCGAAGAAGAAAGCGTCGCTGCGACTGCCGGCGAAGAATGTGTAGTCGTCCGCCTTGACGAGGTTGGGCTTGGGGCCGAATGAGACTTCCGCATCGGCGACTATCTTCTTGCCCGTAGCTTCGACTGAGCGCGACTCCGCGCCTTTGGCTAGAAACACGTTGAACGTCTGCTTGCCATTTTGCGGCTTCGAAAACACGTAGCTAAGCGCGACGTCCGTCAGCAAATCACCGTCGTTGTCGACGTTGAGCCGGTAAATGGCGTCGGGATGGAGCGCGTCGGCATTTGGATTTGCGTTGAGGATGATCACGGTTCTCGACGGGTCGGTGGGCGACTGAAATGCGTAGAGATCGCATAGGTCGAGTCTTTGGTCGCCGAGCGGTGGACCGAGGCTGAGTCCAGTAAAATGATTCGACATAATTTCCTTCCTTTCGCAATCCAGTCCCTAAGCTACGATTGCGAGGATATCGAATTAGCCGGATTCGGTCCAGCGCCACGAAGGCCAGGCGTTAGATTTCGACCTTTAGCAGCAGGCGCATATTCTTGCCGTCGAACGCGAAAATCCCGGCGCCGCTCTTTCGCCGCGGTCTCGCGCGACGTATGAAACGAGAGAGCGTCACTTTCCCAAGCGAATATCCGCCCAAGCGAGAAACATGTCCGATCCAAGCCCCGGCCTTTACCTCGTCACGCCCGCCCTCACCGAGGCGGAGTCGTTTCTGCCCGCGCTGCGCGTGGCGCTGGCCAGCGCCGCCATCGCGAGCTTGCTCTTGCGGCTGGGGCCGCTGGAGGACGCGCAAGCGGCGCGGCTCGTTCGCGCGCTTGCCGAGCC
>JBAWEN010000357.1:0-7910 GCA_049591215.1 Methylocystis sp.
ACAAGCGGCGCAGCTTTGCGTCACCCGCGCGAGCGACGCGAGCGCGGGTTTCAGATCGCCCCCAGCCGGCGTCTTCGCCGCCTCGCGCGCGAATTCGCTCGCGGACTCGTGCATCGTCAGCCCCAGCACCCGCATGTCTTCAGGCATGAATTTGGCCATCATCGCCGCCATGTCATGCGTCGCGCCGTCGGTTGTCCCGCTGTTTGGAACGCAAGCCGCGGCGCCGGGCGACTCGACGCCCAGCCTCGTCTCAGCGATCTTTCCCGCCCTCGCGCCATCGCCGATCGACAGGGCCGCGAGAATTTCATTCAACGCTTGCAGGTGACCGCGCATGTTGGACAGCATGTGGTCGCGCATCGGCGGCGGAAAGCTTAGCGGCCTACGCGTGTCCGGCGCATGCGACATCATGGCCATGTGATCCATTTGCCCCGCCGCGGGCGCGGCCGCGCCAAGCACGGCGCCGAGTCCAAGCACGGCGACCAGCGCCGCTCCCGCGAATTTGAATTTCATGCTCATGACGACACCACCATGGGTTCACCGCTGTCGGGCGAGGAATTGTCCGGCCGCACCCCTGCCCTGTTGATCGCGAAAAACTCTCTCGCCGCGGGAGAGAACCGCCGCCGCGACATCATTGTCATGGAGCGAACAATGCTTCGGATGGATTGCGACACTTAAGCGTCGTCGGGCGCGCCGCCTCAGGACGCGGGCGTTCGCGACGGCTGTCCATCCGCCCCCGTGAACGGAAACAAGCCCGACTGGAAACACTGGGCCATGTGGCTGGCCTTGGCGATCGCCTGGTTCGCCTGGGTTTCGGGCAAGACTTCCCGCGCCGCCTCGACGAACAATTCCAGCCAACGTTTGAAATGCGCGGGCTCGATCGGCAAGTGGATATGGACCGGAAAAGGATGGCCCTCGTAGCGATCCGTTTGCAGCAGGGAACGCGACCAGAAGTTCGCCACGATTTCGATGTGGCGATCGAGATCGGCGATCGAATCCGCGAAAACGGGGCCGAGCAGCGGATCGGCCCCGCCCTTCGCATAGAAGGCGCGCACGAAGGCATCGATCGCGGTTTCAATCCGCGCCTTGCTGGCTTCGTCTTCAACCTTGGGAAAATCGAATTGCATTTTCTCCTCCCGTGACTCGCGAAGCGACGGCGCGAGTTTCACAATATTGAGCGTCAACGCCAGTCCTCGAAACTCGCCGCGGCCCAGCCGCTGACTTCCATTTCCACCGCGAAAGCCACGCCTCGTGAAATCAGCTGATCGCGATCGGAGACGCCCGCGACCCGCGTCGCGTTCGATGTCGCGATCTCGGCGATCACCGATGCGGCGGCGACCGCCTGCCCTCTTCGAACCAAACCTCTGATCCGGCCGGAAACGGGAGCGTGGACAATGCTTTCGCCGACCGTCCCCAGCGCATCGCCGCCTTCGACAAAGGCGCCGATGATTTTCGAGGTTTGGAACAAGCCGGAGGAAGGCGCGCGCACTTCATGCTGGTCCGCGAGATCGCCGTCGGATTTGGCTTGGCGGCGCGAGGGAACGCGGCCGGCGCGAACGATCGCTCCAGGGTCTGGTCCCTGTGTTTCGATGGCGATGTCGCAGTCTTCGCCAGCGACGAAACCCGCGCCAAGGCCGATCGTCAAATCGGCGAGATCAGCCAGATAGTCCCCCGGGGAACCCTCTTCCCCGCGGGCCGTGACGATTACGTCCCACGGCCAGCGTTCGACCACATCGGCGAACCGTTGCGTGAGAAGCGGAATGAATTGGCGAGCTCGAAGGCCAAGTAGAAACTCGCTGCTCAAATCGGCGCGCCTGGCCTCGACTCCGTCGAGTGACGCGGCGCCGTCGAACCATGCGTCGGAGAAGGCCATCTTCCGCCGAAGCGTTCGCGGCGGCGTCGCCTGATGAATCGCGACCGCGCGATCCTCGGCGAAAAGCCGACGCGCCACCGCCGAAGCTGTCTCGCCAACGCCACAGACCAGGATGCAGGTTTCTTCACTCATGGCTTTGCACTTTGATTAACGGCGATCCAGACCGGACGGAATTGCAAAAACCGACGCGGGTGGAGTCACCTTTGTTTGTCGCGAAAACGGATCGCGCGCAACGATGCTTTACGCGAGAATCGACGAGTTCGACATCGCCGCCCGCACCAAATCGCTGCCTTGAGCGGCCTTCAGCACGGCCCTGGCGATGAGTGTCGAACGATTATCCATTCCTGTCCATTGCGCGTCGCGGCCACGCGGGTCGATTTCGAGCACCTCGACGCCGGACGGGATGCGCGAACCGTCGCGAGCGACGCCGCGCACCACTCCGTCGACCGGCGCGCAGACCGGCAATCCGTCCAAACGCCCGACGACAAAGTCCTTGAAAACACGAACGCCAATGTCGACCGCCGTGTGCCAAAGCCCTTCGCGAGAGGCATGGACGAACCGCTCCTTGCCCAGGCCGCCCAATCGTTGCGAAACGTGATCGGCTTTCTCGGACGAACCACGCTTGACGAGGCGCCCCGATCGGGTCGGCTTCGTTTCGATTGCTACGTCGCAGTTTTCCCCAACCACGAAGTTCGGCCCCAAGCCGATCGTCATCGGCGCTATGTGGCGCAAGTCGGGCGTGACGCGGCACATCTGCATTCGTCCATCTATGAGGACCTCCGGCGTGCGGAGCGCGATGAGATCGGGTAGTTGAAGCGGCGTCACAATTACTTGCTGGCTCGCGTTCAAAGCGTCCAAGAGATCGAGGACATCCTCGGCCAGCACGCCTTCTATCGCGTCGATCACGACCGATTCGCCGAACAGGACATCGTGAAACGCCATTTTACGGCGAATCACCGGGGGAAAGGGATCGTGAGCAAGCACGACGGACCAACCCGCGCGGCGCATTTCCACCGCCACGGCGGAGGCGATCTCGTTCGTTCCGAGAATTAGCGCATAGGGTTGAATATATCGATTTGATGGCGCCACGACTTCCCGCATTGCATGCCCCCCCTGGATTCCCACACCTTCATCCCGTGGAAAGCCCATGCAACCTGCGCGCCAAGCTGGCTGTCGGAAATAGGTCTCGTGAAATCAATAACTTGCTCTACCGCCGGCGCGGCGGGCCAACACCGCGACATTAAATTGTGCGCTATATAACAGAACATAATCAAAATAGACATTACACGTAATAACAAAACATAAGCTGGCAATTACCGTCATATCTCACGCATAAATGAAGATTTATATTGTGTTATTGTCGCCAAATTACATTTTTTGTGGATTACGCTAACTTTATTCGGTGCGAACATTACCGCGCTCCGGCCGCATATGCGCGCCGAATAGTCGTCGGGGTCGAGTTGATTTAAATTGTGATCTTCGAGCGGCGCGAGCCGGCGTCAGCCGCCGCTTGCCGGCGACGAAAGCCTCGCCTGGGCGGCGGCGCGGACCAGTTCGTCCTTGTCGTTCAGCAGAGCCGGCAACAAATCCATTGGCGCGCGTTCGGCCACCGTGAAGCGCACGCGGAGATCCTCATCCTCGCGCAAGGCCCCAACCCGTTCCTCCGGCAAGCGCTCGGCGACGACAAGGCGCACCAATGGTTCGGGGTCGAACATCAATAGGCCAAGTCGTTCCAGCGGCAACCGCCGCGCCACCCAGCCGCGCACTTCCGGGTCCGCGTCACCAACCGCCAAAGGCAGCAGATCGGGATCAAGGCGCCGCACCACATTCACGCGCACCAGATAGTCTGAATCGTCCAGCATCGCGACCAATGCGGCGCCTTCCAATCGATTGGCCAGCACGATGCGCACGCGCGGCTCGGGGTCGCGGGCGAGCGCGCCAAGACGCGAAGTCGGCAGCCGCGCCGCCGCCATGGCCCGCACTTCGGGTTCCGGATCGGTCAACAGGGCTTGCAGGCGCAACAGGCTGGCGTATTTCGCCGCCATCGCCCGCACCTCGAAATAAGAGTGGTCGAGATAGTTGTTGGCGAGCTGCGGATGCTTTTTGAAGAAGCCGTCGACGCGGCGCGCGCGCCGATCGCGCACGCAAGCCGCGCCCTTGCGGCAAAGGCCCTCGCGGTTGAGCGAGGCATGGGCGCAATCGCGACAACGGACCGGCTGACCCTGCCAATCCAACGGGTGCGCGTCCGGATCGAAATCGCCGACCATGGACTTTAGAATTACCGCACCGGCACGTCGTGCTTTTGCAGCGCGTAGCCAATCTGGCGCGGCGTCAAGCCGAGCAGACGCGCCGCCTTGGCTTTCACCCAACCCGCCTGCTCCATCGCGCGGATCAGCTTCTCGCGATCGCCGCGCTGATCGACGCCCACCACGGTGCAGTTTTCGGCCCCCGGACAATTCATTGGCTCGTCCAGTTCCCCGGCGCTTGGCGCCGGCGGGCGCGGCTCGGCGGCGACCGGCGCCTTTTGGCTGGGGACGATCGGCAACTGCTGCTTGAACAGCGGCGACGGCGCCGCGGCCTCATGCGAGCCGCTCCACAACACGGCCGACAGGCAGCCATCGTTGCGGCAAGAGAAATCCTTGTCGACAATCGCCTCTCCCCGCGCCAAGGTCGCGGTGCGGAACACGCAATTCTCCAATTCGCGGATGTTGCCGGGAAAGCCGCATTCCGAGAGCACCTCCATGGCGGAAGGCGACAGCGTGAGATGCGTGCCTTGCTCGGTGTTGAAGCGGCGCAGGAACTCATTGGCGAGCGGCCCGAGATCGCCCTTGCGATCGCGCAGCGCCGGCAGGAAAATCGGAACGACGCTGATTCTATAGTAGAGATCGGCGCGGAACTCGCCCTTCTGCACGGCTTCTTCGAGGTTTTTATTGGTGGCGCACACGAAGCGCACGTCCACCTTCATCGTCCGCGAACCGCCGACCCGTTCGAACTCGCCTTCCTGCAAAACGCGCAGCAGCTTGGCCTGGAATGACGGCGTGATCTCGCCGATTTCGTCCAGGAACAACGTGCCGCCATCGGCCAGTTCGAACCGGCCCTTGCGCAAATTCGCCGCGCCGGTGAAGGCGCCGCGCTCATGGCCGAACAACTCGGACTCCAACACGCTTTCAGGCAGCGCCGCGCAGTTGAGCTTCACGAACGGCTTGGAGTGGCGCGGCGAGAGATTATGAAGCGCCGCCGCGAACAATTCCTTGCCGGTGCCCGATTCTCCGCGCAGCAGCACGGTCGATCGAGATTTGGCGACGATGCGGATTTTGTCGATCACCGCGTTCACGGACGGGCTGGATCCGACAATGCCCTTAATTCCGCTGAACTTCGATTCGGCGATCGTCGGCCGGTCGCCTTTGCCGAGCCGCGCGTTCTCCTGCATCAGCCTGTCGCGGTCGCGCGAGATAAGCTTATGCAGCCGCAAAGTTTGCCCGACCAGATTGGCGATCATCGTCAGAAAGCGGACATCGTGATCGAACCGAATCGCCGAGCGATCGCTGAATACGCGATCGATCGTCAGCGTGCCGACCACGGTGTCGCCGTCCTTGATCGGCACGCCGACCAGCGAAAACGGCTGGCCGTCCGTTGGACCCCAATCCGAGAGATCCGAGCCTTCGAACAAAGGCGACGTCTGCACATTTTCGATCACCAGCGGCATTTTGGTCGCGAAGATCTGGCCAACCGCGCGCTCGGGCAAGTGATCGAAGAATTTTTTCGCGTTGGTCTCGGACCAACCGGAACCGACGACGATCTCCGGTTCGCCCTGCTTATCCAGCAAGGCGAACAGCCCATGCCTCATGTCGAGAAAACTCGACAGCAGCGCCAGCACCCCCGCCAAGGTGCGTTCGAGGCGGTTGGGGGAAGCCAGTAGCTTCGAGACTTCGTAGATGCCGACCAAGGCGGATTCGCTCAGGTTCGACGACGGCATTGCTGATATGGTCATGCTGGGTCCGGGGTGACAGCCCATTGCCTTCTCCTAAAAAGAACGCGTGGGAGTGGCCTCATGTCATAATACGTGCAAGGCGTGTGCCGCATTTGAGACAATGTCTCCGCGACAAACCGACGCGGACATTGTCGCGCGGCTCGGGATTTTTAGGCGCACCCTTGCGCCAGCTGAGAAATCACGGACCAGCCCACGCTGCCCGAAGGGTCGAGGAGCTCAAGCGAGGCCAGATGTTTCAGCGCGATTTCCCGGTTGTCTCGCTTCAGTTCGATGAAACTGAGCGCCTTTAATGTGAACAAAGCGAAGCGCGCCGGACCCTCGCCCGCCGCATTTTGAGGCGGCCATTGCGCGGGGTCGGCGCTCCATCCGGCCTGTCGCGCGGCCTCGCACATGCCTTGTTTGGCGATGGCGGCGGCGAAGTCAAGGTTGCCCATGTAGGTGTGAATTTTGTAGAGGCAGTAGTACGTCGCGAGTTCCCGCGGCGCCAACGCTAGAGCTCGCCGAAACAGCGTGTCCGCAAGCTCGCGGTCGCTTCGATAAGCCCGAACTCCGCGTTGCAGCAGTTCATTGATCGGCGCCGGCAACTCGCCAAAGTCGATCGACGGCGCTTCCATTCCAATCTCTTTCATGAGTCCGCAAACGCAAATATCGCGCCGCCGACATGCCGCGACGCGCCGCGCGGCCCAAATGTCGAGTTGGCGACAATCGAAAGCGTGTCCTTGTGTTCGTTGTCGGCATGCCAACAACCACCCGCGTTAGCCCATAACATGCTGTTTATACGGCGCTTCATCAAATAGAGCCTGATGGCACGCTTGTTGCGAACCTTTCCAGAAATCGGATCGCGCTGCGCGACGAAGCGGCCATATCAAAGCCCGTCGACGTCACGATGCGCTCCGCGAGGTGTCTTATGAAATAACAACTCGTTAGGAGCTGTCATGGACGATTCTTCCAACTTCGAATTCGCCGCGGCCGAGCCGCTGGACGACATCATGCAAAAAATCGCCGACCACAAAGGCTGCGGGACAACCGGCGGTTCCGGCAAGTCCAGTTGCGGGACCAGCGATGGACCCGACGACATGGCGCCAGAGATATGGGAAAAGGTCAAGAACCATCCCTGTTATAGCGAAGAAGCACATCATCACTACGCGCGCATGCATGTCGCGGTCGCGCCGGCTTGCAACATTCAATGCAACTACTGCAATCGCAAATATGATTGCGCCAATGAATCCCGGCCCGGCGTCGTCAGCGAAAAGCTGACCCCCGAACAAGCGGCGAAGAAAGTGCTCGCCGTCGCGTCAACCATTCCGCAGATGACCGTGCTTGGAGTCGCCGGCCCCGGCGATCCGCTCGCCAATCCGGCCAAGACCTTCAAGACCTTCGAGCTAATCTCGCAAACGGCGCCCGACATTAAGCTGTGCTTGTCGACCAACGGTCTGTCGCTGCCCGATCACGTCGATACGATCGCCAAATACAACGTCGATCACGTGACCATCACGATCAACATGGTCGACCCGGAAGTGGGCGCGCAAATCTATCCCTGGATCTTCTGGAAGAACAAGCGCGTCACCGGAATCGAGGCGGCGCGGATTTTAACCGAACGCCAGCTGCAGGGCCTCGAAATGCTGACGGAGCGCGGCATTCTCTGCAAGGTGAACTCGGTGATGATCCCCGGGGTCAACGACAAGCATCTGGTCGAGGTCAACCGCGCGGTGAAATCTCGCGGCGCCTTCCTCCACAACATCATGCCGCTGATTTCCGCGCCCGAACATGGCACGGTGTTTGGCCTCAACGGCCAGCGCGGACCGACGGCGCAAGAACTGAAGGCGTTGCAGGACAGCTGCGAAGGCGAGATGAACATGATGCGGCATTGCCGCCAATGTCGCGCCGACGCCGTGGGCCTGCTCGGGGAAGACCGCTCCGCGGAATTCACCACCGAAAAGATCATGGAAATGGAAGTTTCCTATGATCTCGAATCGCGTCAAGCCTATCAGAACGCGGTCGAACAGGAGCGCCTCGCCAAGGTCGCGGCGAAGAACGCCGAACTTGAGA
>JBAWEN010000358.1:0-3329 GCA_049591215.1 Methylocystis sp.
GCCTCACGTCGCGCTCCGCGCCAAAAATCTGTCGATCCTCCGCAGGTCCGCGTGGTGAAGGAGCAACACCTGATTCGAGGCCGCCAGCTTCACCGCCGCTGGCGTGTAATCGGCGGTGGCGACGACCACGCCTCGCCGCGCCCCCTCATGGGCTATCGCCGCGACGATCTCTTGAACCGCGCGGTTGCCGACCGGCTTTGAATATTTCTTGCATTGGATCACGATCCGCATACCGCGCTTTTCGGCCACGATATCAACGCCTTGGTCGCCGCTGGCCTGCGTGACGCGGGCTTTCCATTTCATCTCCCGCAAGACGGCGGCGCAATAGTGCTCGAACTCTCGCGGGCTCATGTCCTCGCGAAATTTGGCCCCGGCGATCTCGTCATAAACGAGCACCGCCATATGGAGCAGGCCAATGAAGGCGAGACAGATGCATACCATTCCCGGCGCGCGCGGCCAGAAAAATCCCGCGAGGACGGTGAAAGCGACGATCCAGATCACGCAATTCGCCACCCTGCTGCTTTTCTCCCGGCGCCGCGCCATCGCTCCCCTTCGGTTGTTCAGAGGCGCTAAACCGCATCTTCCGCCGCGACGGGAATCACATGCGCGTGCACATCGCGTCCGGAATGCCTTGAAAGTATTTGTTTAGCGGTGTTTTCCTCGGGGCCATCCACGGTTCGCACCCAGAGCAGCAGACCGCCGTGGTCGAGCTGCTCCTGAAGATATTTCGCATGATGTTGCTCGACAAAGTCATTGAGAACCCCGCCGAGGAACCCGCCGACTTCGGCCCCGATCAAGCCACTCCCGAGCGTCACCGCCAGGGCTCCGCCCGAGGCGAAGATCGCGCCGGCCGCGGCGACGGCGCCGATCGACGCCAAACTCCCGAGGAGAGCGCTCTTGTCCGCATCGAACGATTCCTTCGAGCGATAGACGGTTCTTGGAATCTCCAGATTGTCCTCGAGTTCCTCGACCTTCTCATATCTGTGGCCGAGCTTCTCGACGATCGCGCTCTCGCCCGCGAGCAGACTGATCCGCGCGCGCTCGAACCCGGAGGCGAGCAACTCGTGGGCGGCGGCTTCCAGCGCGTCGGCTTTGCCAAAGACCCCGACCACTTCTCGCGTAAACCGGGCTTTTTGATCTTGAATCGCCATGCGTCTCTTCCTTTCGCGCTTTCCTCGCCGAAATTGCCTAGTGTCCGCGGAACCTTAACCTAGCCGTGGAGGCAGCGCCGCTCGTGACATTACCCTGGAAAGCTATAATTTTAGTCGGCGTGATATGGGCTGCGAACGCCGGCCCGAGCTATTCACAGGCAACGCCCTTCCCGCCAAAAAGGCCGGCGGATCTCGGCGGGGAACGTCGAAAAAGCGTTCCGCCGGGCGACTCGGTCAACCAGCATTCGACGACGCAGCCCGCCGATAACGCGCAAATTCCTTCGCCCAGCGTGGACGAGTGCGTAACCAGATTGAGCGCGCTCGGCGTATATGTCCAGGCCGCAACCTCTCCCATCGATGACAACGGCGCCTGCAATATCGCCATGCCGATCCGGATCAAACACGTAACCGGCCGGTATGGTCTTGGCGGCGCGATCCAGTTCCCCGACCAGCCTCTGATCGATTGCCGACTGGCCGAACCGCTGGCTCGCTGGGTTGGCGAGGTCGTCGCCCCGGTATTCGCGGCCAGCTTTTCATCTCCCTTGAAGGCGGTCCGGACAGGCCCAGGTTACGAATGCCGCAATCGCAATCATGAAGCGACGGGCAAGCTTAGCGCGCACGCGATCGGGCTTGCGCTCGACATTTCCGGCTTTGAACTGGCTAATGGGCAAATCATCCCGGTCCAACCTGGAAACGATCCGGTCTCGGAACAGGTTTTGCGCACGGTTCGCACGGCTGGTTGCGGCTGGTTTATGACGATCCTGGGACCGGGATCCGACGCCGCGCACGCCAACCACCTACATTTGGATATACAGCGTCACGGATCCGATGGACGTTACCGGATCTGCGAATAGGCGCCGCGCTCACGCAATCCATACCCAAAAGGACCCGGCCTCCGGGCGAACAGCACGCGACCCCCGACAAACCCGCCGCCAAGGAAACGCGGATGACAGCCAAAACAATTCACCGCGAGGATTATGCGGTCGTCCCCAACTCGCTCGGGCCGCGGCGCGATTTTAGGATCATTATCGGGCTGCGCGAGGGTTGGGACGACCAGGGGCGCGTGTTCGACCTTTCCGAAGCCGTGCGCACCGCGCGGGGCTGGATGAAGCGCCGCGTCGAAGCGGGCCTCCCTGCCCTCTCCGGCATGTTTTCGCGCGGCGAGGTGACTTACGCCTGGCCGCGGGGGGACGGCGCGGTGGGCTCCGATCAGGAGCCGGTGGCGATTTTTATCGGCGAAGCCGTGCACGCCTATCTCGGCCATGTCCCCGACGCCGAGATCGAGGCGATGCTCGACGAATTGGCGATGGAGCTTGGCGCGGCGCTGGGGCAGGAGCGGCTTTACATCGCCTTTTGCGACCGCACCTGGATTTTATCGGCGGCCCAAGACGATGGCTGATCGCGCCGACCGGAGGCGGCGCGATCTGTTTGATTCTTCGCTTACTTCGCCGCCGGCGGGTCCGGGAATGGCGTCAGCGGAAGATAGTTCGCCGGCACGGGCCCGGTGAGACTGCCCAGAAAGGCGACGATCTCGGAGACATCCTTGTCGCTAAGATCCTTACCCAATTGCACCTTGCCCATGATGCGCACCGCGCGCGGCAATTCGGCGACCGAGCCGTCGTGGAAATAGGGCGCGGTCTTCGCGACATTGCGAAGCTGCGCGACCTTGAACACATAGAGATCAGCGTCGTTCTTGGTCACATCGGCGCGGCCCTTGTCGGGCGTGGCGACGCCGGTTTCCTTCCAGTAATCCTCGACGACGCCGAACTTTTGGAACGAGCCGCCGCCGAGCCCCGGGCCGTCGTGGCAGGAGGCGCAGCCGACTTCGATGAATTTATGCAGCCCCGCCTGCTCCGCCGCCGACAGCGCCTTGGCGTCGCCAGCGAGGAAGGCGTCGTAACGGCTCGGCGTCAACAGCGTGCGCTCGAAGGCGGCGACCGCGAGGCCAAAGTTCTTCGAGCTTACGGGATCGGGATCGCCGGGAAAGGCCTTGGCGAAGGCCTCCTTATATCCTGGAATTTCAACGAGTTTCGCCTTAACCGCAGCGAAATCCGGATTGCCGAAGCTCGCCGCGCCGGTCAGCGACTTTTCGGCCTGGTCCTCCAGCGATTCGCGGTCGCCGCGCCAATGTTGCTTGAATTGCAGACCCGCGTTGAAAATCGACGGGGCGTTGCGCGG
>JBAWEN010000359.1:0-4303 GCA_049591215.1 Methylocystis sp.
TCTCCGGCGGCGGCGCGCTCTGGTCGGTCACGATATGCACGGCGATATCGCGCGAACGGCGCACCAACTCCTGGGTCAAGGACCGGCCCAGCAGGCTCGCGAAAAAGCCAGCGCGCGAACGGCCCAAAACGATCTGCGTGAAGTTCTCGCGGCGCGCGAAACGCAGCAACTCCCCCGCGAGATCGCTAGCGGAGAGGCGCTCCGTCGCGGCGCCAAGACGCTCGGCCAGGCGCAGCGCGTCGTCGACGCGCTTCACGCGCGCGACATCCGTCTCCTCCTGGCCGGGCCGTTCGACGAAAACCGCGGTCCATTCCGCGTTGAGGCCGGTCGCGAGGCGCGCGGCGGCGCGCACGACGCTATCGGAGGAAAAATCCGCGCCGACGCAGACCAGCAGTCGTTCGGCGGTGGCCCACGGGCCTTCGATCGCGTTCTGGCGGAGATAATCGACCATCTGATCGTCGACGCGCTCGGCGGTTCGGCGCAAGGCGAGTTCGCGCAGCGCCGTGAGATTGCCGGACGTGAAAAAATTTTGCGACGCGAGCTTGGCCGTCTGGGGAATATAGACCTTTCCCTCGCGGAGGCGCTGGAGGAGTTCGTCCGGCGTGATGTCGACGAGAACGACATCGGCGGCCTCGGACAGCACGCGGTCGGGCACGGTCTCGCGCACGCGCACGCCGGTGATGCGCGCGACCACATCGGCGAGACTTTCGAGATGCTGGATGTTGAGCGCGGTCCAGACGTCGACGCCGGCATCCAGCAATTCCTCGATATCCTGCCACCGCTTCGGGTGACGGCTGTCCGGCGCGTTGGTGTGGGCGAGTTCGTCGACGACGATCAGCTTGGGCTTGCGCGCCAGCGCCGCGTCTATGTCGAATTCCTCGATGACCTGGCCGCGATAATCGATTTTTCGACGCGGAAGAATCTCCAGGTTCTCGGTGAGCGCCTGCGTCTCCTGGCGCCCATGGGATTCGACGAGACCGATGAGGACATCGACGCCATCGGCGCGGCACGCGCGGGCGCGCTCCAGCATCGCATAGGTCTTGCCGACGCCGGGCGCCGCGCCGAGAAAAATGCGCAGCCTGCCGCGCGTCGCGGCTTCCGCCACGGCGAGCAAAGCGTCCGGATCGGGGCGGCGATCGAAGTTTCGCTCCTGCGGCGGCAATGTCGAGCCTTGACTCTCGGGTTATTCCAGCGCGTCCAGCGCGAGGTTCAACATTAGCACGTTTACCCGGGGTTCACCGAAAAGACCCAGCGCGCGCGGCTCGATATGATCCTCGACGATCTCGCGCACCCGCCCTTCGTTCAGATTGCGCGCCTTGGCGACGACGGGAACCTGCGCCAGCGCGAATTGCGGCGAGATATGCGGATCGAGGCCCGAGCCCGATGTCGTCACCGCGTCGGTGGCGACCACATCGATGCGCCCGGCGGCGAACTCCGCCTCTATCGCCGCGTTGACCCGGTCGATCAGCTTCTTCGAGGTCGGCCCGAGATTGGAGCCCGAGGAGTTGGCGGCGTTATAGGGCGCGTCGACGGTCTTGCTCGCGTCGGCCGGGTCTGGCGCGCTGGTCGCCGAGGGACGCGCGCGAAAATATTTGTCGCTGGTGAAATTCTGGCCGATCAGCGACGAGCCGACAATGACGCCGCCGCGTTCGATCTGGCTTCCATTGGCTTTATCGTAAAAGGCGAGTTGCGCGACGCCGGTGATCGCCAGCGGATAGGCGAAGCCCGTCAGCAGCGTGAACAGAACGATCATGACGATCGCCGGGCGGATTTGGTTGAGCATGATCTCTCTCTCCTTTATCAAAAATCTGGAGCAGGTTCCGGTCGAAAAAGTCTATCAACTTTTTTTAGAGCCCGCTCTAAGCGAGATGCAGCGTCAGAAATTCTCGGGATGAAGCAACGTGTAGAGAAGCTAGACGCCAAGCAGCGCGGCGACGATCAATCCGAGGAGCGGTTCGAGCATGGCGCGGCTCCGGTCAAAGACGAGCGCAAAGTTGCGCGTAAGCGGCGACCACGGCGAAAAGAACGACGCCGAGACCCACGAAAACGAGATCGGACACGATCGCCTGCTCCTGTTTTACCTAAACCGGAACATGGGCGGAAGCGCGCCAGAGATCGATGCGCAAAACCGGCGCCGCGCATAAGGAATTTATTATTGCTGCGGCGCGGCGCACGACCAGAGGACCGAAAGTCTTTGGCGAAACGTCAGGCGCGCATCGCCTTTGGCGCCACATTGTGCAACTGATGGTCGGCGCTGTCGAAGAAGCGCCGCAGATTGCGCGCGGCCTGTCGGATGCGTTGCTCGTTCTCGACCAGCGCGAGGCGCAGGTAGCCTTCGCCATATTCGCCAAAGCCAACGCCCGGCGCCACCGCGAGATCGGCCTTTTCGATCAGCAGGCTCGAAAATTCGAGGCTGCTCAGGCTCGCGAAGCGCTCCGGAACGGGCGCCCAGGCGAACATCGAAGCCGACGGCGAGGGAATAGGCCATCCCGCCTGAGCGAAACTTTCGACCATCACGTCGCGGCGCTTTTTATAGATCGCGCGCATCTCCTTGATGCAGTCGTCGGAACCGTTCAGCGCGGTCGCCGCCGCGACCTGAATGGGCGTGAAGGCGCCATAATCGAGATAGCTCTTGACGCGCGCCAGCGCCGCGCAAAGCCGCTCGTTGCCGACGGCGAAGCCCATGCGCCAGCCGGCCATCGAATAGGTTTTCGACATGGAGGTGAACTCCACCGTCACATCGATCGCGCCGGGCACTTGCAGAACCGACGGCGGCGGCTCGTCGTCGAAATAGACCTCGGCGTAGGCGAGATCCGACAGCACGAAAATCTCGTGCCGCTTGGCGAAGGCCACGAGATCCTTGTAAAAATCGAGCGAGGCGACCGTCGCGGTCGGATTGGAGGGATAACAGACCACGACGCCGATCGGCTTTGGGATCGAGTGCCTCACCGCGCGCTCCAGCGCCTCGAAGAATTGCGGAGTCGGATCGGCCGGCACGGAGCGAATGACCCCGCCCGCCATCAGAAAACCGAAGGCGTGGATCGGATAGGACGGATTGGGCACCAGCATTACGTCGCCCGGCGCGGTGATCGCTTGCGCCATATTGGCGAAGCCTTCCTTCGAGCCCAGCGTCGCGACGATCTGCGTGTCCGGGTTGAGCGGAACGTCGAAGCGGCGTTGATAATAATTGGCCTGGGCCCGGCGCAGCCCGGCGATGCCCTTGGAGGCGGAGTAGCGGTCGGTGCGCGGGCGGCCCGCCGTCTCGACCAGTTTGTCGATCACATGCTTGGGCGCCGGCAGATCGGGATTGCCCATGCCGAGGTCGATGATGTCGGCGCCGCCGGCGCGCGCCTTGGCCTTCAGGCGATTGACCTGCTCGAAGACATAAGGGGGCAGGCGCTTGATGCGATAAAAATCCGACATTTAGTAGTTCCGCTGGTGTGTTGGTGCGTATCGGTTCGGCTTTTAACACTTTTGCCGAGGCGCGGCCGGCTTCAATTGGCTTGCTCTCGCGGCGGCTTGGCCGCGGCCGCGCGCCGGGGCGTGGCAGGGCGAGACGCCAGATCGGGCACGGCCACCCGCGCGCCCTTCTTCCGATTTTGTTCAAGCGCGCCCTCTAATTCGGCGCCCAGCGCGTCTAGCTGCGCCGGGGTTTTCTTGGCCGTCGGCGCTTCGGTCGGCTTCATCGGCTGGTAATGGAGCTGGTCCGGGGCCGGACGCGAACGCACGACGAAATCCTGCGCGGGCGGCGGCGTCTGCCGCAGATGGAGCGTATCCAGAACGTCGCCGACCATCGCGCCGCCGGATACGGCCTTTGGCGCCTCGGCCTCTTGCGCGGCGGCCTCGTCGCAAAGGCTCGGCAGCGCGAGAGCGACGGCGAGCGTGATCAGGATGCGAAGGCGCCTTGCCGCGCCGCCCGCTGTGTCACATTGCCGCGCCTTCGCGCCAACGAATGGGAACGCCTCGGGATTTGCGCGCTGACGCCTTCGCATCCGCACAATGGATTGGGTCGTGACGGCGTGCGTCGCTAAAGACATAATGTTAGTCTATCAGACTCCGGCGCGGGTCGCTACTGGCCGCGCCTTGACATTAGACGACGAAGAACAGGACCGAACATGACCGCCGATAGTGACACGAAAACGGCGCCTGAGCGGGCCAACGAGATGGCCGCCAAATCCGCGGCCCTCGCCTACCGAGGCAAAATGATCAGCAAACACAACGCCAAAAACAAGAGCAACAGGAGCCCAAGGAACGCGCCCAAGGCGCCCCTCGCGCCGCCGCGGGACGCGGCGCCGCCCACGCC
>JBAWEN010000360.1:0-7394 GCA_049591215.1 Methylocystis sp.
CGACGCGGCCGCCCGGCCATCACGCCCTCGCCGGCGCGCCGATGGGTTTTTGTTTTTTCAACAACGCCGCCGTCGCGGCGCGCCATGCGATGGCGGCGCACGGCGCCGAGCGCGTGGCCATCGTCGATTTCGACGTGCATCACGGCAATGGCGCGCAGCAAATTTTCTGGGACGAGAAGAACGTCCTCTATTGCTCGACCCATCAAATGCCGCTTTATCCCGGCACGGGCGCCATCTCCGAGCGCGGCGCCTTCGACAATATCGTCAACGCCCCGCTCGCCAAAGGCGACGGCGGCGAGGTGTTTCGCGCGGCGTTTGGGGAGCGGATTCTGCCGCGCCTAAACGCCTTCGGGCCGGACATTATCATTGTGTGCGCCGGATTCGACGCGCGCCTGCACGACCCTCTCGGCGGCCTGCGGCTGGTCGAGAGCGATTTCGCCGAGGCGACGCTGCGCGTCATGGAGATCGCCGCCCGTCGCTGCGGCGGGCGGGTCGTCTCGCTGCTGGAAGGCGGCTATCGCCCCGAAAATCTCGCGACTTGCGTCGCCGCCCATGTTTGCGCGCTGATGTCGGCGTGAGGCCGCGGCTTACTCGACCAACTTGGGCGCCGCCGAATTGGTCGGCTCGTTTTCCTGCATGATGCCGAGCCGGCGCGCCACTTCGGTGTAGGCCTCGACTAGGCCGCCCATGTCGCGGCGGAAGCGGTCCTTGTCCAGCTTGTCGTTGGACTTGATGTCCCACAGCCGGCAGGAATCGGGGGAGATTTCGTCGGCGACGACGATGCGCATCATCTCACCTTCCCAAAGACGGCCGCATTCCATCTTGAAGTCGACGAGGCGGATGCCGACCCCGAGGAACAGGCCGGACAAAAAGTCGTTGACGCGGATGGCCAAAGCCATGATGTCGTCGATTTCCTGCGGGCTGGCCCAACCGAAGGCGGTGATGTGCTCCTCGGAGACCATCGGATCGTCGAGCGCGTCATTCTTGTAATAGAACTCGATGATGGAGCGCGGCAACTGCGTGCCCTCCTCCATGCCAAGACGCTTGGCCAGCGAGCCGGCGGCGACATTGCGCACGACGACTTCGAGCGGGATGATCTCGACCTCGCGGATCAACTGCTCGCGCATGTTGAGCCGGCGAATGAAATGCGTCGGCACGCCGATCGCATTCAGGTTCTGAAACACATATTCGGAGATGCGATTGTTGAGGACGCCCTTGCCGTCGATGATCTCGTGTTTCTTGGCGTTGAAGGCGGTCGCGTCGTCCTTGAAATGCTGGATGAGGGTTCCCGGCTCGGGGCCCTCGTACAACACTTTGGCCTTGCCTTCGTATATGCGGCGGCGGCGGTTCATTGGCGTCAACCGAGGCTTGAGAAAATCCATGGGATGTGCCGCGGCTCCTTGGTTTGCGCTCCAACGGCGTCCGATGCGGGACTGGCTTGACCAGACGCAAAAAGTCGCAATTCGTCGAGCGGCGCTGCCGATCAGCCGCTGCCGACCCGGTGGTAGCTGTTTCCCGCGCCCGTGACAACCCTTCAACGACAGTGTAGCGCAAAACTCTGGCGCCGCACAATGAAGAACATCCCTGGGCGCTCCCGGCGCTTGGCTATGGATAATAAAAATCGCGTTCTTTCAATCTATTATATTAAGTCTCAATTCCCAATATCGAACAACGCGGCTTTTCCCGCCCGCGAAATGCGCGGGCGGGCGTCGAGGCTGGATTGGATAGGTCAAGCCCCGTGCCGGCGCGTCACCAGCAACGGCGACCCCAGCGGGTCCAGTAGCAGCGCCGGTAGTAGCGCCGATGCCATCCCCACCGCCGACGGTACCACCAGGCGTTTTCGACATTGCCCGCCGGCGCGAGAGTGTCGTGAGAAGGAAGACTCGGCAGCGCGCTCGCGGCGCCCGCCGTCGCGGCGAGAAATCCGGCTGAAAGCAGCGCATTCGTGATAAATGTTCGTCGGTCCATGGACTCATCCTCCCGTCGGAACGCCGCGACGCTGAAATCCGTTCGACGCGGCGTTTCCAATTAACGAATGAGCGGGGAAATGGTTCCGGTCACGTCAGCGCTTTGCCTCGAGGTGGTTGCTCCGACCGCGCGCCGGCTCCATAAAGACCGACCCATCGCGCCGGCCGCGAATCATCGGGACATCGGATGAGTCGACAACTGTCAAATATTATTCGCGCCGCCGCGGCGGGCGCGCTGCTGCTTTGTGGCGCGGCGGCCGCGAAGGCCGCCGAAGGAAAGCTCAAGGTCGCTTTCTTTGGTTTCGAGCTTATCAACACCTCGCCCGAGCCGGTCGGCGAAGGCGAGAGGCGGCGGATAGCGCTGATCGGCGAGGTATTCGCCAAGATGCTGGCGGACTCCGGCCGCTACGAGATCACGCCGCTGCCGGAGGCGATGCGGCGCCGGATCGCGCAAAGCGCCGAAATCTCCGGCTGCAACGGCTGCGAAATCGAATGGGCGCGCGAGGCGGGGGCCGACATCGCCGCGTTCGGCACGGTGCAAAAGGTTAGCAATCTGATCCTCAACGAAAACATCTATATGAACCGCGTCGACGGCGGCGCGCCGTTTTTTTCGGGCAGCGTCGACATCAGAGGCAACACCGACGAATCCTGGTCGCGCGGGATGAAATATTTGATGGGCGAGTATTTTCTGAAGCAGCGCTGACGGGCGTGCGGCGGACGAGCGCTCAGCCGCGCAGGCCGGGCGCCTCATGTCCAGTGCGCGCCACATATTCCGTATAGCCGCCGCCGTAGCTGTGAACGCCCTCGGGCGTCAGTTCGAGCACGCGATTCGACAGCGCCGCCAGGAAGCGCCGGTCGTGCGAGACGAACAGCATGGCGCCCTCGTATTTCGAGAGCGCCTCGATCAGCATTTCCTTCGTCGCGAGGTCCAAATGGTTGGTCGGCTCGTCCAGCACGAGGAAGTTCGGCGGGTCGTAGAGCATCCTCGCCATGACCAGCCGCGCCTTCTCGCCGCCAGATAGCACCCGGCACTTCTTCTCGACGTCGTCGCCCGAAAAGCCAAAGCAGCCGGCAAGCGCGCGCAACGAACCCTGTCCCGCCTGCGGGAACGAGTCCTCCAGCGACTGGAACACGGTGCGCTCGCCGTCCAGCAGTTCCATGGCGTGCTGCGCGAAATAGCCCATCTTCACGCCGACTCCGACGGCGACGTCGCCGTCGTCCGGCCGCGCGGCGCCCGCCACGAGCTTCAGCAGCGTGGACTTGCCGGCGCCGTTGACGCCCATGACGCACCAGCGCTCCCTGCGGCGCACCTGAAAGTCCAGCCCGTCGTAAATTCTTCGGGCGCCGTAGCCCTTGCGCACGTCTTTTAGGGTCGCCACGTCCTCGCCGGAGCGCGGCGCCGGCGGAAAGTCGAACGAAACCATCTGGCGGCGGCGCGGCGGCTCCACCTTTTCGATCTTCTCCAGCTTCTTCACCCGGCTCTGCACCTGCGCGGCGTGCGAGGCGCGCGCCTTGAAGCGCTCAATGAACTTGATCTCCTTGGCGAGCATCGCCTGCTGACGCTCGAACTGGGCCAGCTGCTGTTTTTCGTTCAGGGCGCGTTGCTGCTCGTAAAACTCATAGTCGCCCGAATAGGTCGTCAGCGCGCCGCCGTCGATTTCGACGATCTTGGAGACGATGCGGTTCATGAATTCGCGGTCGTGCGAGGTCATCAGCAGCGCGCCCTGATAATCCTTGAGAAATTGCTCCAGCCAGATCAGGCTCTCCAGATCGAGATGGTTGCTGGGTTCGTCGAGCAGCATCGCGTCCGGGCGCATGAGCAGGATGCGAGCCAGCGCCACGCGCATCTTCCATCCGCCCGACAGCGCGCCGACGTCGCCGTCCATCATTTCCTCGGTGAAGTTCAGCCCGGCCAGCACTTCGCGCGCCCGCCCCTCCAGGGCGTAGCCGTCCAGCTCCTCGAAACGCCCCTGAACCTCGCCATAGCGCTCGACGATTTTTTCAATGTCGTCCAATTGGTCCGGGTCCGCCATGGCGACCTCCAGCTCCTTGAGCTCGGCGGCCACGAGGCTTACCGGCCCGGCGCCGTCCATCGCCTCGGACACCGCGCTGCGGCCCGACATCTCGCCCACGTCCTGGCTGAAATAGCCGATGGCGACGCCCTGATCGACCGACACCTGGCCCTCGTCCGGGACCTCCTCGCCGGCGATCATCCGGAACAGCGTGGTCTTGCCGGCCCCGTTAGGGCCGATGAGACCGACCTTCTCGCCCTTGAGGAGCGCCGCCGAGGCCTCGATGAACAGGATCTGATGGCCATTCTGCTTACTGATATTTTCGAGACGAATCACGCGCGCGGACCCCGGGAAGACGTTGCGCCGCCCTTACGCGATGTGGGGCTTCCGCGGAAGGGTCCACGAAACGCCACACGCAAAGTAACTGAAAACGAAGCTCGAGACGCGCGAGGCCACGCCGTCAGCTCGCGCGCGACCCGCTTGCGCGAGATCGAGGCGCCGGGCAGCGCCGCCAGGCATTCCCGCGTCACGTCGAAGGAAAGAAGTGAAGGTCTTAAAGGCGCGGCCATTGTGGTGCGCAAGAGGGCGCCAAACTGTTCTGGCCTACTGCATCAGGCCATCTCATTACCAACTGATTATATTTGATATTTTATCACTATCGTCTTTGCATGGCTCACGTCGTCCGCCACAATCTCATTGAAATTTGTGGACCAGTCTGTGGACCGAGAACGAGGCGACATGGGCAAGCTTATCGTGTGCAAGGTCGAAGCGGCGAAAGCTGGCAAGCACGGGGACAGTGACGGGCTGCAGCTTGTCGTCACGTCGACAGGGGCGCGAAAGTGGGTCTTGAGATTCATGCTCGGCGGTTATCCCGAAGTTGGCCTTGCGGAGGCGCGCGCTGCCGCGTTCGAAGCGCGGAAGCTGGTTGCAGGCGGAATAGACCCGATCGAGGCGCGGGACGCCGCGCGCAAGGTCGACGCTCAGGCTCGCAGGGCAATTCCGACGTTCGCCGAAATAGCTGCGCTGGTCATCGCGGGCGCACAGGCGCGATCCACCAACGAAAAGGTGAAATATCAGTGGGCTCGACACCTCGGGCCAGCCTATTGCGCGCCGTTGCTCGCGCGGCCCGTGAATGAGATTTCGACGCAGGATGTGGCGGCGGTTCTACGGCCGGTTTGGGAATCGAAACCGGAAGTCGCCCGCAAACTCCACCCAGCTATCCGGCGTGTCTTCGAGCGCGCTCGGGTGATCCTGAAAGCCGAACATGGCGTCGCGATGCTAGAGAATCCGCCCAACTGGTCCGACATGAAGGCGCAAGGGTTCCACGCGTTCCACTGCTCTGGCGAAAAGCCCGACGCCGAGGAGACCCAGAAGACGGTCTCGCAACCGCGCGTCCAAAGTCCGGTCACGGGATTGCGCCGAAGGATCGCGCGCTCCAGGCGCGGCACGGTTTTGATGAGCGTCTCCCAGGGCGTGCGCGAAAACCACGCCTTGGCGTCGAAGACTTTCAGCTCTCGCGTCTCAAAGCGATTGCGGGCCTTTGTCTCGCTTTTCGCGCAGCCACGTGGCTTGCGTCCCGCCGATCCGAGCGCGAGTTTTCGGCGCGCGCCCGGCTGGTTGTCCTTCGCTTGCGTCAGCAGATGATTGCCGGACGCAATGACGCGCTCAAAAGTTTTTTTGACAGTGTTCCGCGTCGAGCGTGAACAGGCAGCCCGTCCGTCCGAGCGCGTCGATCACCTCCGGCGCGGCCGGGATTTCGTTGCTCTTTTCCGCGACCATCAGATGCACGAGCACGATCTGGTCGGCGTGCCGCGACGCCGACATCATATGCGCGGCCTTGCGGTCGCGGAAAGCGTCGAAGCCGCCACGCAAAGTCTTCCCGTCGACGGCGATCGCCGTCAAACCGTCAGTTGCGAGCGGCTTCGCGACCGTCGCGGCGTGGCGCCGAAAGCCGGTCTCCAACGCGGCCGGATCAACGTCGCGCAAGATCAGCCGTAGCCCGGTGTAGGATGGCGAATAACGCATCTCGAGGCCGAAGGCCGCGTTGAGAAGCTGGCGATGAATGCGGAAAACTCGTGCATCCGCCGGTAGGAATTCGCGCCGGCGACCATTGCGAGGATCGAATAGAGCAGCACGGTGGCCAGATCGAACCGCTTGCCTTCCGCGCGACGATGGTCCGGAATTTCGCGTAAAATCTCCAACAGCGAAGCCTGCATGCGACAACCTCCGATTCGGGTCGTCGCCTATAGATTCACACATCCGCGCCTTCGGGAATCCCAAAATCATCACGAGAAATCTGGGAACTAAACAGCCATGCTTCGATACTCCACATCAGAGCTTGCGCATATTACTTCCTGTTCAGCTCTGGGCTTCAGCGTACACCGTCAGCTGCTTCGCATTTCGATCCAAGGTACTTTGCATCAATCGTGAATCCAGAATGGATTTCGGCGCTCGAAGTCTGACTCTTCGACGTTATCTTCCCTTGCGCCCGATACCAGGTTGAATAGTCGCCTGTTAGAAGCAAACTCGTTACGTCGTTCTGACCATCTGCCTCGCAGATAATCGTAACAACCGTTTGGTTGCCATCACGGGTCACCTGAGGCTTGGCGCATCCCTCTCGAACGTCCCCGATTATGCTGTCGCCTGCTTGAACGCACGTTTCGCTGAATTGCAAACCTGCAGCAACAGAAAGCGTCGATATCCGCCACAGCCCAAGGATCCGCGCGGGCAAATCTCTATTTTGTTCTTCCCGCGGCGTAGAACTTGCCGTTCTGATCCCGACGGGTGTGCCGATCAGAGTAATTATAGAGATGAACAAGCAAAATATTTGTTTTTGCACCCGCAATTTCCTGACTCTTCTCACGCCGCTTGGCGGGCGAGAGCGCGCACCAACATTAGAATCGCCCGATCCGGTTTATCTTGCAAGCTTGATTTTCCGGTAATCACCGGGACACTCGGTAATTACCCCCCTATTTTTAGGGTGGAGATTTTGGGGGTGTCACGCCAGGGTTTCGAGGATCGTCTGGAAGGGGTTAGTGCTGGCCCCGGTTGTTTGGACAGCGCCCCGCGGAAGTTAAGTGGATTCCTGCCGGGTTGTGCTGAACGCGGGGCTTCGCGATTTTGATGCGGCGGCGGGAGGGCGTAGCCCGACCAGAGCCGCATCAAAATCGAGCGCGACGGCTCATGCCGCCGCCGCGATCGTCTACGCGGCGAAGTAGGCCTCATCCGGCGTGCGCCGGTCAAGGCTCGAATGTGGGCGCCGCTCGTTGTAGAACGCCAGATAACGCGCAATCGAAGCGCGCGCCTCCGTGACGCCGCCGTAGGCGCGCAGATAGACCTCCTCGTATTTCACGCTGCGCCACAGACGCTCGACGAACACGTTGTCGCGCCAGGAGCCCTTGCCGTCCATGCTGAT
>JBAWEN010000361.1:0-5507 GCA_049591215.1 Methylocystis sp.
AGATCGTCCCGAGCAGCCCGCCAGGCCCGGCGATCAGCAGCACGGCGCAGCCGACGGCCGCCGCCGAAAAGCCGCGTCCGCCGCCCAAAAGTCCCGCGAGCACATCGACCGCCGATTGTTCGCCGGCCAGGGCGATCAGCGCCGACGCGGCGCTAGCCAGCGCGATCACGCCAACACGCGTCGCGACGCCTGGAAAGCGCGCGGCCAGCAGCTCCGAAAAGGAAACGGCTCCGGTCTTGCGCAGCATCGGCCCGAGATAAAAGCCGATCGCCGCGACGCCAGTGAAAACGCCGCCGGCGACGCCGAACAGCCATGAGCGCCCGGAAAATTGCGGCGCGAAGGGCAAGATCAGGCCCGCGGCCAGCGCGGCGAGGGCGAAGCCGGCGTATTCGAACGGCACGGCGCGGCCCGCCGCGTAATAGGTCGACACGCGCATCGAATGCAGCAGCGCGCCGAGCACGGCGAAGGCGAGGATGGTGAAATAGGGCGCGACCGCCTCGACCAGCGCCAGCGGCGCGCCGACGCGATCCAGCAACGCCACGGAGCCGTAGGCGAGCGCGAAGGCCGCCGCGACGAAGGCAATGCGTCCGTCGAGCTTCTCGCGTTCGCGAAGGCTCGCGTCGTCGGATATTCGCGTCATGCTTGATCCCTTTCCCCGCCGCCGTGTAAACCGGAGTCTATCGAAGCCGGCGGCGGGTTCCAAGCCGTCGTGGATAGGAGCTACTCGATTGGCCTCCCCCTTCAGCATCGCGCTCACCACCGTCGCCAGCGAGGCCAAGGCGCGCGAAATCGCCAAGGCAACGCTAGAGGCGCGCCTCGCCGCCTGCGCGCAGCTCTTTTCCGTTCAAAGCATCTACGTCTGGAAGGACGAATTGCGCGAGGACACGGAAATCGCGCTGCATCTGAAAATCCGCGCCGAGGATTTTCCGGCGGTGCAAGCCTTGATCCGCCGGCTGCATGATTACGAGACGCCGGAGATCGTGAGAATCGACATCACTGATGGCGACGGCGCTTATTTGGATTGGATGGCCGCTTGCGTGCGGAGGTGAACGCGGCGGGTGGCATCGCGGAGAAACGGCGAGAGCCCTCATCCGACCCGGCTGCGCCGGGCCACCTTCTCCCGTAAACGGGAGAAGGGATACGCCTTTGTTTTTATGATCCGCGTAATTTATACAAATTGAAGTTGAATCAATCGGCGTCCCTTCCTTCTCCCACTGGTGGGAGAAGGTGGCTCCGCGAAGCGGAGTCGGATGAGGGTCGCCGGGCGGTTTCCTTCGCTTCCTCCCGGACCCACCCCCAAACGCCATGACCATCGTCGACCGATTGAACGCGACCAGGGACGCCATCGACCGCGCCGCGCGCGACTGCGGGCGCGATCCCGCGGGCATCGCCCTCGTCTGCGTCACCAAGACTTTTCCGGGCGAGGACGTGGCCCCGCTGCTGGAGGCCGGACAGCGGGTGTTCGGCGAAAACCGCGTGCAGGAGGCGCGCGGCAAATGGCCGCCGCTGCGCGAGCGCTGTCCCGATATCGAACTGCATCTGATCGGGCCGCTACAGTCGAACAAGGCCAAGGAGGCGGTGGAAACCTTCGACGTGATCGAAAGCATCGACCGCGAAAAGATCGCGCGGGCGCTGGCCGAGGAAATGGCCCGGCAAGACAAGCATCCGCGCTTGCTGGTCCAGGTCAACACCGGCGACGAGCCGCAAAAGGCCGGCGTGTCGCCCAAGGAGGCCGACGCCTTCCTCGCGGTGTGCCGCGACATCTACGGCTTGAAGATCGACGGACTGATGTGCGTGCCGCCGGTCGACCAGCAAGCCTCGCCGCATTTCGCGCTGCTCGCCGACATCGCCGCGCGCAATGGCCTGTCGACGCTGTCGATGGGGATGAGTTCGGACTTCGAACTCGCGATCCAGCTCGGCGCGACCCATGTGCGCGTGGGGTCGGCGATCATGGGACACCGAGATTACGGGGTTGCGCCGCCCGATTCGCCGGAGTCTGAAACGGAAGCCTGAGGGCTCGCTTTTCGAAAATCCGCGCGATGGACACTAAAGCCATTGCCTAACTATCCGCGCCGTGATACTAAGGCAAATGCTTAACCAATCGCCGGATATGGACCGACTTTTTCAAGCCCTCGCCGACCCGGCCCGCCGCGCGATCATCGAGCGGCTGAGCCGCGGTCCGGCGCCCGTGAGCGAGCTTGCCCGGCCGCTGCCCATGTCGCTGCCCTCGGCCATGCAACATTTGGGCGTATTGGAAGCGGCGGGCCTCGTGCGCTCGCAAAAGATCGGCCGGGTGCGCACCTGCGCCATCCAGCCCGCGGCGCTTGGGCAAGTCGAGCAATGGATCAACGCCCGCAGGCTCGAATGGGAGTCTCGCCTCGACCGGCTCGGCGACTATCTCGCAACAATGGAAAACAAAGGAGGTGGCGATGGCGACTGACGTGAAGAAGGACGCGAGCGCGCCGCAACCGCCGCCGCTCAGGCTGTCGCGCGTATTACATGCTCCGCGGGAGACGGTGTTCAGGGCCTGGAGTTCCGCCGATCACGTCAAGCACTGGTTCTGCCCCGAAACATACACCGCGCCCCACGCCAAGGTCGAGATGCGCGTTGGCGGTCCGTTCGAGGTCTGCATGCGTTCGCCCGCGGGCGAGGAGCACTGGTCGCGGGGCGTGTTTGTGGAGGTCACGCCGCGCACGCGGCTGGTGATCGATATGCACGCCATGGACAAGGCCGGCAAGCCGTTGTTCCGCGCCTACACGGAAGTCGACTTTTCCGATGCACTTTGCGGAACGCGCATGGACGTGCTGCAAACTTACACATTTATCGATCCATCAATGGCGGCGCCGATGGTGGCGGGCGCGCCGGAAGGCTGGCGCACGACGCTCGACAAGCTGGAGAAGGAGGTTGTGCGAATGCAGGGCGGAATGGGGACTGGCGTCCGCTCCGCGGCGCATGCCACGTTTCATCTCGCGCGCACCTATGACGCGCCGGTCGCGCTCGTGTGGAAGGCGCTGACCGACGAGGCGGCCAAGCAAAAGTGGTTCGCGGGAACGCCCGGCCGATGGGAGTTGCTCGAACGTCACATGGACGTGCGTGTCGGCGGCAAGGAGCGGTTGAAGGGGCGTTGGGAAGGAGGAGTGGTGTCCACTTTCGACGCGGTCTACCACGACGTAATCCCGAACGAGAGGCTGGTCTATAGTTACGAGATGCATCTCGACGAGAAGAAAATCTCGGTGTCGCTGGCGACCATGCAGTTGAAGAGCGAGGGCGGCAAAACCACGCTGTTGGTCACCGAGCAGGGCGCGTTCCTCGACGGTTACGACGACGCGGGAGCGCGCGAGCAGGGCACTGGCCTTCTGCTTGACGCGCTTGGGGCGTCGTTGAGGGCGTGAGCAAATGGGAAAGCGCGCGGGCGGCGTTCCGCGCTGGCCCCGATTCGGACGCAATCCAGTAACAATTGGCTTTCCAACGGACATATCGCGGAAACAACCGGCTGCGAGACTTCTAGCATCGAGGGAGAAGCGCAAAGCCGACCAATGGCGGCGGACTCCCGTAAAATCGACGCAACGAGGAAACAGGTTCGATGAGGAAACATCTTCTGATCGCGGCCGCCGGCGCGGCCCTTTTGCTGCCAGTTCTCTCTTTCGGCGCCTATGCCGAGCCGCCAAGGCAGGAGGCCGGCGCCCAATGGAAGTTCTCGGATGAAGACCGCGCCGCGCTGGTCGACGCCCGTATCGCCGGTCTGAAGGCCGGGCTCAAACTGAACCCGGCGCAGGAAAAGAACTGGCCGGCGGTGGAGACCGCGATTCGCGACAGCGCCAAGGCGCGCGCCGCGCGGTGGAAGGAATGGGCCGAGAAGAGCAAGGAGCCCGAGGAACATCACAATCTGGTCGAGAAACTGCAACACCACGCCAAGGCGCTGGAAGCCCGCGCGGCGCAGTTGACGAAATTCTCCGAGGCCGTCAAGCCCCTGTATGAGAGCCTCGACGAGGGCCAGAAGCACCGCCTGGTCGTGATGCTGCACGTGATCGGCGAGCATCACGGTCATCACTTCGGCGGCGGCGAAGGCCACGGCTGGGGCGGCGGCGAAGGCGGCCCGGACCACAAGGGCTGATCGCTTCGCCGACGAATATCAATCCGGCGCGCGAAGACCGAGGTTTTTCGCGCCGGGTTTTTTTGCACCGATGTGACGCGCCAAAGCGATTCGCGCGCCTGAAGCAAATCTCGCTCCCAAACAGAGCAAAGCGATGGAAAACCGGCGCGCCGCGCTTGTCATTCATTCATGGATCATGTACCTCTAACCGTAACATGCGTTACGCTTCACTGCTCCGCCAAACGGCCTCTCGCCGCGAACGCCGTCATATCGCCGCCAAGGCGAATCAATATGATGCCTCGGTCCCCCGGTCGGTTCGCGCCCAGATGGAACCCGCGACGTTAATACGTCGCCGGCCGCGCGGGCAATAGTCTAGCAAGTTTGTCGAAATACGCGCATAAGACAGGCGCAAAGCGGAGAAAGCGAAAAACATCGCCGTGCCAATTTCGTCTCGTCCATGCAAGTCACCCGATTCGTTCGCCGCTCTCGTCCTACTGGCGACACTAGGGGGCTGCGATCTCGATTGGCAGAAGCCCGACGTGAGCGCGCCTCCGCCGCCGCGTTTCCGCGAAGCCAAGCCCGCCTCGGCGCCGTCGATCGGCTCCGCCCGCGATTTCACCGCGAGGTTCGGCTCCAGGGAGCTGTCCGGCGTCGTGGATCAGGCGCTGGAAAACAATAACGACATCGCCGCCGCCGTCGCCCGCATCGCCCAGGCCGACGCGCAGGCCCGCATCTCCAGCTCGGCGCTGTGGCCCGCGCTGACGATGAACAATTCGGCTGAGCGCACCCAAACGCCCGGGACGGCGTTCGCCGCGAGCACGGCCGCCGGCACGGCCGTCACGTCGAACGCCACCTCCAGCGGAACCGTCTCCGCGACCCGAACCAATCTGTTCCAACTCGGGCTGAACGCCAGTTACGAGATCGATTTCTGGGGCAAGAACGAGGACGCCTCGAAGGCCGCGCGGCTGCTCGCCAACGCCAGCCGCTTCGATCGCAACGTGGTCGAAATCGCCACCATCGCCTCGGTGCTGAACGCCTATTTCCAGGTGCTGAACGCGCAGGACCGGCTGCGGATCGCGCATGAAAACGTCAGGATCGCCGACGAGGTGTTCAGGGCGATCAAGATGCGGATGGAGGTCGGCACCGCCACCGTGCTGGACGTGTCGCAGCAAGAGACCGTGCTCGACACGGAAAAGGCTCTGATTCCGCCGCTGGAGGAGATCTTTCGCCAGCAGAAAAACCTGCTCGCGGTGTTGCTCGGCCGCGCGCCGGAAAGCTTCGACACGAAAGGCGCTTCGCTGGCCAAGCTGCGCTTCCCGCGGGTCGAGCCCGGACTGCCCTCGGAAGTGCTGCTGCGCCGGCCGGACGTCGCCGAGGCGGAGGCGAAGCTCGCCTCGCAGGAATTCTCGGTGCT
>JBAWEN010000362.1:0-4969 GCA_049591215.1 Methylocystis sp.
CGCGCGAAAAACAGCGGTTGATCGACGCCAGCAGATAATCCGTTTCCGCGTCGCTGATCGCGACCGGGGCGGGGGCGCCCTGGTGGGCAATGTCGGTGGTGCCGACAAGCGTGAAATCCTGCTCGTAAGGGATCGCGAAAACGATGCGCTTATCCAAGTTTTGCAGGATATAGGCTTGCTCGCCGTCATATAACTTGCGCGTGACGATGTGCGAGCCCTTCACCAGCCGCGCGTGCTTGCGCGAGGTGATTCGCAGCGCGTCATGCGCGACGAGCGACACATAGGGGCCGGCGGCGTTGACGATCGCCCGCGCCTCGATTTCCTCAGGCCCGCCCGCGCTCTCGATGCGCGCGACCCAACGGTCCGCGGCGCGCCGCGTCGCGACAAGCCTCGCGCCGACACGGATGCTCGCGCCGAGTTCGCGCGCGGCGATTGCATTGGCGACGACAAGCCGCGCGTCGTCGACGGCGCAGTCGGCGTAAGTAAAGCCAATCGAATAGTTTTCGCGCAATGGTCCGCCGAGCGCGCCGTCCCGCAGCGTGACCATATGCGAACCCTCCAGACGCTTGCGCCGCGCGAGATGGTCGTAAAGAAACAGCCCGAGCCGGATCATCCAGGCGGGGCGCAGGCCGGGTTCGTGAGGCAGCACGAATTTGAGCGGCCGCACGAGATGCGGCGCGCTCGCGAGCAACACCTCGCGCTCGACCAGCGCCTCGTGGACGAGGCGAAACTCATAAAGTTCGAGGTAGCGCAGCCCGCCGTGAATGAGCTTGGTCGAGGCCGAGGACGTCGCGCAGGCGAGATCGCCCTGCTCGACCAGCAGCACCGAAAGCCCGCGCCCGGCGGCGTCGCGCGCGATGGCGCATCCATTTATGCCGCCGCCGACGATGAGAAGATCGAACATAAGCGCGTCCTGATTCGAGCGGGAGGTATAGGCGGGCGGAGAAGGCATTGCGCGAGCGGCGCACGCGATCGTCCAAATGCGCCAGTCACCCGCGTATCCGACAATCTGGCGCCTCTCCTTGTCATACATCAAATCCCATGTTGCAGATTTGTCACGGCTGCTCGAAAAGCGACTTGGGATCGCCCATTGAAGGCGCAATTCATTGAAAACTTCGGGCTTTTTGATTAGTCCTTGGTCAATCGCTTGTGATCGGCCACTTCACACAACGAGACTCAAGAGGAGACCGGCTATGAAGAAACTATTATCCGCCGCCAGCTTAATCGCATTGGCGCTGTCCGCTGGATCGGCTCTGGCCGCCGATCTTCCCTATCGCAAGGATGCGCCGGTTTACGTGCCGCCGCCGCCGCCGCCCCTTACTTGGACTGGTGTTTACGCGGGCGCGAACATCGGCGGGGGCTGGGGCGCCGGTTCCGGCAATTCCAATTATTGGAACGTCTTTGGCCTTAACGGCGGCGTGACCAATCACGTCGGCGGCGGCGTCGTGGGTGGTGGCCAGGTTGGCTATAATTATTCGTTGACGCCTCTCTTCCTCGTCGGCCTCGAAACCGATTTCCAGGGCACGAGCCTGCCTGCTGGCTCCGGGAACCGCGGCCCGTATTCGCCTGGCGCCGGGAACGGCGGCCTGGATTGGTTCGGCACGGTGCGCGGCCGCGTTGGCGTGACCTTCATGCCGACTCTGTTGATCTACGGCACGGGCGGTTTCGCTTATGGCGAGTTTCGCAGCGGCTTGACGGAAAGCTCGGCAATCCAAACCGGCTGGACGGCTGGCGGCGGTGTCGAGTGGATGTTCATGCCGAACTGGTCCGCCAAGCTTGAATATCTCTATTCGGATATCAGCGGCGGCAACGCCAACGGCTTCAACTCCGGGCTCGGCATCAACAATGTCAACAACCACACGCGTTGGAACACCGTCCGCGCCGGCGTGAGTTATCACTTCAACCTGGGCGCGCCGGCTCCGGTGCTCGCCAAATATTGAGTGTTCGCGGCCGATTCGCATCGGCTCCGGACCTGATCGACGAGAACCCGGCCCTCGTGGCCGGGTTTTTTTGCCCCGCGACCATCGCTACAAGATCAGCATCGTTCCAAGAGCTGGAGGCCTCATCACCCCCCGCGCAATTGATACGCCTCCTCGCGGATCAGCCGGACCAGCTCCAGCGCCGATTCCCGCCAGGAAATTGTCTTGATCTCGGGCGCTACTCTTGGCCGCGCCAACACATCCTCTATCGCGGCGGCGAGGCTTTTGCTGTCGAGCAGGTCGAAATAACGCGCGCCGTCGCCGCCGACTTCGCGAAACACCGCTATGTCGCTGGCGATCACCGGGACGCCGCGCATGGCGGCTTCCACCAGCGGCAGGCCAAAGCCTTCCGCGACGGCGCAGTTCACCGCGCCGCGCGCATTGGCGTACAGCAGTTGCAAATCCGCGTCGTCGGCGTCGTCGAGCCATAGCAGGCGGCGGCCGAATTCGGCGTGTCGCCGCAGGCGCTGTCGCAGCACGCGGGTGTTCCAGCCGGGGCGGCCGACGATCACATAGCGTATGTCGCGCCCCGCCGCCCACAGAAGCTCGAAGGCCTCGATGGCGACGGGATAGGCCTTGCGCGGCTCCAGCGTGCCGACGCTCAGGAAATAGGCCGGGCCGGTCGCTACCCACACCGCCGTCGCGCCTGGCTCTCCCTTCGCCGCGGTGAAATCGGCGCCGAGCGGCCACCAGCCGATCGGCGGGCGCGGGCTGACGCCCCGCATATCCTCATGGAGGCTTTCCGCCGTGGCGCGGGAGATGGCGACGGCGGCGTCCGCGCGCCCGACGATCTCCTCGCGCCAGGCGCGAAAGAAGGCGGCGGCGACGGGCCGAAACAGCGAGGGATAATCTAGCGGCAATATGTCGTAGACCGCGACCACCGTCTTGCCGCCTTGCGCCGTGAAGCGTCGCATCAGCGGCGGGTAGTCGCCGCTGTTGTTCCAGCAGGCGTCGAGAAGAAGCAGAATGTCGCCGGGGCCGGGCTCGATCTCCACCGGCAGCGCCGGGTGGCGGTAATGCGAGAAAATCCTGCCGGCGTGGATCGTCACCGGCAGGCCGGCGCCGGTTTCGACGCAATTGCGGGCGATTTCGCGCACGACCCGCTGAATCCCGGTCTTGAACCCGCCCGCGACCGTAGGGGTCATATCGATCAACACGCGGGCGCGGGCGGGCGGCGCGGGGATGTCGCCCGTCAATGCTTCTCCGACCGGAGCGTCGCCGCGCGGGCGTTCTCCTTTCGCGAAAGCCACTAATTTTCCGAACGCGCGCGTCGTCGTCCAATTAAGTTCGCGCAGGCGATCATAGACGAATCGGAACAAGGGGTCGGTGACGGCGTAGCGATTGGCTTCTTCGAGTTCGCCGCTCAACACATCGAGCAAATAGGCGTTTATCTTGGATTTTTCCGTTTCACGTTCGCTCATGACGCCGTTCTTTTGCGGTGTGACACGGCTAAGGCGCCTTCGGCGACAGGACATGCCGGCTATGCCTTCCGGACCGGAAAGACCTTGGGCGCCGATTCGCGGGACATTATAACGCAGGCCTCGCGCCCGCGTCGCCGCTTGCCTACGCCAGGGCGCGAGGTTAGGCGAGGGCATGAGCAAACTTCCGCCGATTCTCGTTTTCGACCTCGACGGCACGCTGGCCGACACGGCGCCCGATCTGATTGGGACGCTGAACGTGCTGCTCGCCCGCGAGGACTTGCCGTCGCAGGCGCCGGAGGACGCGCGCGTCTTCGTCGGAGCCGGAGCGCGGGCGCTGATCGAGCGCGGCTTCGCGGTCGCCGGCGCGCCGCCGGACAAGGAGCGGGCCGACGTGCTCGTCGCTGAGTTTCTCGCGCATTACGAGGCGCATATCGCGGACGAGACGCGGCTCTTTCCCGGCGCGCGGGAAGCGCTGGAGCGATTCCGGCAAGCCGGCTTCGCGCTCGCGGTCTGCACCAACAAGCCGGAGCCCTTGGCGCGGCTGCTGCTTGAGCGGCTTGGCGAGGCGCGGCAATTTTCGGCGATCTGCGGTCGCGAGACCTTCGCCATGTCGAAGCCTGACGGCCGCGTGTTGCACGCGACCATCGCGCTGGCCAAGGGCGATCCCAAACGGGCGCTGATGGTGGGTGACTCGAAGACCGACATCGACACGGCGCATAGCGCCGGCGCGCCGATCGTGGCGGTGGATTTCGGCTATAGCGACCCGCCGGTCGCCAAGCTCTCGCCGGACAGGGTGATCTCCCATTTCGACGAGCTTTGGGACGCGGCGGGGGCGCTGCTGGGCTAGCGTCTCGCGGGAGCGAGCCTGAAGGCTCGCGGTCCAGTTTCGGCTCTTGGACCGCGAGCCTTCAGGGCGGCTAGCCGCTCAGCGCGGCGCCGGCTGCAGCACGATCTCGCGATCCGCCGGCCATTTGAGCCGCCATGCGAGCGCAATGTCCTTGGCTTCGCCGGGTCGCAGGTCGAAGCTCCAGGCCAGGACGCCGCGTTTGTCGTCGGGCTGTTTTTCCGTCGGCGGCGTGGTTTGCGGCAGGGTCTCGACGGTGATCCCGGCGTTTTCGGAGAAGGGAATCCGGTCGACGATCGTGACGCTAACCGGAAGATCGTGCAGGTTCTTGACGCTCGTCTTGAACTCGCGCGCATCGGTTTTGCTTTGGCCGAACCAGCCGGGCTCGTTCTCCTTGCGCTTGACCGGATAGCGCGAGATCTTGACCCTATCGTCGGCGCCAAAGCCGAAATCGGCGGCGTCGCCCGGCGCGACGAGTTCGACGCGGCTGGCTCCAACATACACGCCGTCGCGCCGCACGGTGAGTTGGCCCGGCAGCAGCGGCGCCTCGTCCTCGTTGACGATATGCGCTTCGAGATAGGCGGTCGGATCGAGCGCGGGCGCGGCGCGGATCGTGAGCTTTGGCCGCGACATGCGCGACGACAGCGGAAAAGTCTTGGGCGAACCATCGCCCGGCGCGCCGACGGGGCCGGCGATTTTGAATGTCGCCGAATAGCCTCCGGCGT
>JBAWEN010000363.1:0-7869 GCA_049591215.1 Methylocystis sp.
GCATGTCATCGGCAAAATGGCCGCGCATGTGGTGTTGCCCTGGGTTCACCGCGTCTTCGCGAATGTGAAGACTTGGGCGCTCGGCGTCTATCACGGCCTACGCGGAAAGCATCTTCAATCCTATCTCGACGAGTTCGTCTTCCGCTTCAATCGCCGCAAAACCCGTCACGCCGCCTTCCATTCGCTCCTCGCAATCGGCCTCGCCGCAAAACCCATCACATACAAAATGTTGATCATGCCGGAAGGAAAGGGATAAGCCTTAGAGCACATAACAGAACATGGCCGCCGCCGTGGTCTTCAACGCATAATGGGTATGCTCCGGGTTGGTGAAGGCGTCAGGCAAGAAAAAGCCGCTGGATTTCTTCGTGGCCTCCGCGGGCGGTGGCGCTGGAACAACGTCGGCGAAGGTGACGAGCGCCTCTCCGAGGCAGGCAAGCGCTTCGGCCGCGCGCGGTGAAACTGTTGGTTCTCCATCGACGGCCTCCTCGAATTTGACGTCGACTGGAATTTCGCCTCTGTCCAAAATGCGCGCCATGGCTTCAAGCGTGAGCGTCAGCCGTTCGCGCTGTGGGCTCGGAAGCGCCGCGCCGCCGTCTCGATCCATTACGTCAATCATCGCAAGAATCACGAAGCTCGAGGTCGCGGCTTGGCGAAGCGATGCAACATGATCGCGTGTCGCGCTTTTCTTGAGAAGAGCGAGCTTCAGCAATTTTTGCGTCTCGCCATTTCCCGCGCGCATGCATTCGGTGAAGTCACGCCGCAAATCCTCATTTGGTCCACGCAGCATCGCGGCGGCGAGGTGCAATCGCCGAGCAAGCGCTTGCTCGGCGAGACGGACGGGCGCGGTCGCGAGCAACAAGTTGACGCCAATTGACACCGCCGCCGGAATGCCGACGAAGAGCCATGCATAAAGGAGCGCTCGCGTCGCGATTTCCCCACCGTGAACCGTCCCGAGCAAGTCGAGCGCGTAGGCGACGATCAGCGCGACAATTCCCGCGACCGGGCGGAGTTTGCTGGCCGACGCCATGAACAATAGCCCCAGCGAGATCGCGGTCATGCTCGCCACGCGCCACGCGGGCTGATCGATGACTACTATTGCGACGAGAATAGTAGCCGAGATAATCAACGACATCAGGATCAGCATCGCAATGTTGAAAATGAGACTGGTTCCGCGGTCCGGCTTGTTGAGAAAGAAGACGACATATGTCGTTAAAGCTGGTTCCGGCGTTTGATAGATTTCCGCGACGAGCGCCGTCAGTGCGCAGATGAGCGCCAGTCTCGCGGCGAACTCGACTCGGCCCGGAAACGGCTTCAGTTGCCGCGCCAGTTCGGCGAGACGCCCTCCGCGAGGCTCAAGAGCAAAAATCGCCATGCTTTACCTCGACTACGGCGCTCGCTCCGAGCCTCATGAGTTGTTCCGGCGGAGATTCTAATCGAACCCGCACTGGGAAGCGCTGCGCGACCCGTACCCAATTCAACGATCGCTGTACATAAGGTACGGCGCGCGGGAGGTTGACCCGCTCTTCGTCCAACACGCCCCAGCCTATGCCTTGCACGACTCCCTTGACGGGCTGGCGCCGATCAATCATCGAAAAGACGGTCGCGCAATCGCCGACCGCTATTGCATGCAAATCGGTTTCCCGAAAGTTGGCGACCGCGAACCACTCTTCCGTGCTGACCAGCGTAAACAGCGTTTGAGACGGGGCGACGATCTCGCCCGATAAGACCGTCAGTCCCACCACGCGCCCGTCATGCGGCGCCCGGACGATTGTGTCATCGAGCGCCCGCCGGGCGATTGCGAGCGCCGCCCGCCGCGCCTTGATGTTGGCGATCGCGCCTTCCTCGGTGCCGATGGCGCGAAGCGCGGCGGCTTCCAGCTCCTGTGCCTGCTGAAGAGACGTCGCGGCGTCGCGTTTCGCCGTTTGAGCTTGATCGAATTGCTGGGTCGGCACGTAAGCTTTGCCCGCTAGCGGTCGCAACCGTTCAGTGGTGCGTGTCGCAAGCTCATAGTTCGTTTGCGCGCGCTTTGTTTGCTCGCTGGCGATCTTCGCGTTGGACCTCTCGGTCGCGAGGGCTCGTCGCCGCGTGTCGAGCGCCGCTATCGCAATCCCCAGATCGGCTTCACTCTGCTCGACGGCTTGGCGAAAAGGCTCGGGATCGATGCGAAAAAGCGGGTCGCCCTTCGACACCTTGGCGTTCTCGACCACCGCGATTTCGATGATTCTGCCACCAACCACCGACGCGACATGAACGACGTCGGCGTCGAGCGACGCGTCATCGGTCGACGGTCGGACGGCGCTTCTATGCTCGGCGTAGATCACGGTCGCAACGCCCATCGCGATGATCGCGAGCGAAACAAGCATGACGCCATATGCGCGAAGTCGCTTCCTTACCGAGTCCATGCTCATTGTCCGAACCATATGAGCCATGTCAGCGTCCCGACCACGGCGCCTATCGAGATGCTTACAAAAAGCTGGAATGGAAGAACGCTTTCGAGCCCCGAGGCGACTAAAACGGCGCGGGCCGCGATCGCTCCGAAGACTCCAATGAGGGCGCACAACATCCATGCTGGGAAAAATGCGCCCACGAATACGAAAGACGGGGCGCCATGCCCCGCACATCCGCCAAGCGCTGTTGTTGTGATAAATATCGGCGCCGCCGCGCGACGGGCCCGCGGAGGCTTCCTCGTTATGAACGCAATCGCATCCGACGCGGGCTGACCATATTTCGTAGTAGGCCAATCACTTTGCGACGACATCGCAACTCCAAGGCGTCGGACGAGCTTCGATCCAGCTCTCCTCAAATACCACAGCGCCGTTACCGGCGGCAGCGCCCTCTTGAATGGCAAAGCGCTCCGACAGGACCGCGTAAAGCGACCCGCCAACGAGCATTGCGACACGACAATCATTGCAAATCCGAGAAGTCCGGCGCATCGGCGAGGGTAACGCCAAGCATAGGACCACGCAAGTCACGGAGGAAAAGTAGCAACAACGTCTTTGACGTGTTCCCGAGGCGCCGCCTACAAATCACGCGCTATTCAAGCCACGTTTCGCGCCGAATACTCAACTTCGGTCGATCGCGAATTTTCCCGGGCCCGCAACCGAGAGATAGAGGAAAATAAAGCAATAGACGGCGGCAAGTTCGCCCTTGTTGACCAGTGGCAGCAGTCCGTGCTGCGCATGAGCAAGGAAATAGGCGAAGGCCGTGAAGCCGGAGAGCACGAAGGCGACCAGTCGTGTCTGGAAACCCACGAGCAGCAGCGCGCCGCCGACGACTTCAATGACGCCCGCCGCGCCAAGCAGGGACATAAGCTTCACGCCGGCGAACATCTCGACATATGGCACGCCGAAGAGTTTGGCCGTCCCATGCGGGATAAGCAGGAGCGCGAGCACGATCCGCAAAAGCCCCAGCACATACGGCGCGAAACGCCCGGGGATAAGCGTTAAGGATTTCATCATTGCCTCTTTTGTTTCGACAATCGTTCGACCAGAGATTCGTGGGATGGCTCAACGCTATTTCATACCAAATAGCCACCCGACGCAGGAGCGAAACGGCGGCACGCCAATCCGCGCGCATCAGCCTGATGCGCTCCGCGCGATGTCGGGGCGCCTTCCGTAAGCATCCTCCCCTTCCAATTACAGGCGCTCGATTTTTCGCGCCGCCTCGTCAATGAGATCGGCCACGGAAAATAAAAGCTCCTTTTCCGGCTGACCGGACAAACGCTGGTGCAGCACGGCTTTTAAGTTGCTCATCGCCCTGAAGACCGGACCGGCCTCCACGACTTCGCTCTTGCGGCGCAACTCGTTGAGCCGGGCAAGCGCGACCTCGGCTTCGTTGCGGTTCTCCGCGAGATGAGCGGAACCCGCCGCGGTGATCGCATACAGCTTCTTCGCGCCTTGCGTAGCCCGGGCCTCCACCTGTCCAAGCTCCTCGAGCATGGTCAGCGTCGGATAAACGATGCCTGGGCTCGGGGCGTAAGCGCCGCCCGTGCGCGTCTCGAGCTCGCGAATGATGTCGTAGCCATGCCGGGGCTCGCTCTCCATGAGAAGAAGCATCACCAAGCGCAATTCGCCGGCTTCGAACATCCGGCGTCGGCCGCCCCGCCCGCCGCCTCGCTCGCCCTCGCCGGGACGTCCGAACCCTCTATGACCGAAACCTTCGCGTCCGCCGCCGCGCATGGCGCACGGGCTATGGAATTCGCGCGGTTCGCTGGAATGCCAGCGTTTGTGGTTGTGTATCAAAATACGTCTCCTTTCGTTCAGACCAGTCTAAGATATATCTTAGATATAGATAGTCAAGCCGTTTTGCTGAAATTATCGGGTGTCGAGCCAATGATGGCGACCTGAAACGGTCTCAAACAGCCAGTGTCCGGCGCGGCCAAGACAACGCGTTCTTGACCGCGCCGTAATAGCTACAGCCGTTCATTTGTTGAGCTGTCGCGTGCAAACTCGCGCGAGGCGCCGAGAGGCGCTCGAGGCTCCGCCACGCGAGGGGGGCTCATCGCGACGACAGCTTTGACCGATGTTCGGCGCGAGGGGACTGGCGCCGCCAATGTCGTTCGCGAGGCGCGGATGCGACGGCGAGGCCGGCTTCTGGATATTCGGAAAGCAACTCCCGCGATACGATCAGCGAGTCCGCCGCTTGCCGCACTGCTCCAAAAGAAAGCGCGACACGAATTTCGGCGACGATGATCTCGCGGACCTGTCGCGGGCCGAGCGTGTCCAAATCTCGAAGATAGAACGATAGCTAGGCGCGGCGCCTCGCGGTCGGCGGCGCCCCCAAGTACAATTCATCTGGAGCGAGTTCCGCGAACATCGCGCATTGTTCGACCGTAACCATGGCGTTTCCTCCTTATACGGTCGCCAAAATGCCGCGCGGCGCTCAGCCCAGTCTGGTGTTGTCTTGATGACACGACACTCGCCGAAACGATTAAGTTCACCGACGCGACCTTGCCACCGACACAGCGCGCCAGCCTTCGCGGCGCGCTGCTCCGAAGGGTGATCTTGGCACGGCGATACTGAGGTCGAGATGGTTGGGACAATAAATTTCTGTTAACCCTGTTTAGCTATATGATAACTTTTTAATCAAAGAATTATCTCAAGAGCAGCGCCGCAACGGCATACCTATCATTATTAGGATGTGATTGACGCGGTAGCGACGTGCATTATAATAAATATAATTATCAAAGGGGAGTTCAATGAACACGCTCAAACTCACGGCGATCGGCACCTCGACGGGCGTCATCATCCCAAAGGAGATGCTGGCGCGCATGAATCTCAGCAAGGGCGATGCGCTCTATGTGGTGGAGGCCCCGGACGGCAGCTATCGGCTAACGCCGTACGATCCGCTGTTCGCCAAAAAGATGGAGAGAGCCGACGATATCATGCGCCGCTACCGCAACACCCTGCATGTGCTTGCTCAGTGACGGGCGCCGAGCCGATCTGGATCGAGGAGATCGATGTCCTCACGTTGCATGATCGGCTTTTGGCCTTCCACGGCGGCGCGGCCGGCGTGCGCGACGATGGCTTGCTGAAATCGGCGCTGGCGCGCGCCCGGCAATTGTTCGCGTATGGCGACCATGTGGATTTGATTGATATGGCGAGCGCTTACACCGCCGACATCGTCAAGAATCTTCTTTTTCTCGACGGCAACAAACGTACGGGGTTCGTCGCCGGAATTCTGTTTCTCGAGTTAAACGGATACTGCTTTACGGCAACGGAAGCCGCCGCCGCCGAAGCCGTGCTGGCGCTAGCGGCGGGAGGCTCGGACGAGGCGGATTACAAGGCCTTTTTGCGGAAGAGCGTCACGCATGAAGGATGAACGGCCCGAGGCCAAGAATTATTTCAACGACTTGCTCGACCCGAGCAATGAACCAACCCACCGCGCTCCTGCCACGGAATTCACCGCCTGTCTGAAAAACAGCGAGACGCTTGAAAAAACCGCGCGGATGACGAACCATGCGAGCGCGCGCGCGACACGGCTTCACGATCGCCGCGCCGTGGACGTCACGCTCGACCAGGATTCTCGCTTGAGCTTGCACGACTGAACATCAGGCCCACGCCGCCGCGCGGGAGGTTACGAACTCGCAGGAGCTTCGTGTGACAGGAAACTCCAGTTCCCGGTCTTCCGAACTACAACTCTCGCTAAATTTGACCCGAAGCGAGCTTGTCCGAGCATTCATCCGCGAAGCGGCGCTAGCGGAAGGCGCGCTCCCCACCACCGCAAGCCTTATCGCCGAGGATACGCTCGAGGTGTGGTCGGCGCTTTGCACCCTGGCGTCGACCCGCGAGCATGCTCGCATCATCGTATCGTGTTCTCGCCGCGAAGTTCGATCTCGGATCTTGCTGCAAGGCCATTCCCGATTTTCGGCGATTGTCGCCTCGCTCGCCGCCCGCATTCGACGGGATGCGGGACTGAGCTACCGTGAGCGAGGAATTGATGGGTGGGAGCTAAGCCTTCATCGTGGCCTTGATGAGGAAATCGGGCCGTCCGATTTATCGGACGAAGCGATGTCGCCGGCGCCAGCCGCGGCGGCGCCGACAAGCGGTTTGCGGACCGGCCTGCCCCAGCAAGCGGACTCCGCGGCGATCGCTCGGTGCTTCCTTGAAGTTTATGGCCATAACTATGTGCATACGGAGGTGTTCTCGCCGCAGCGTTATTGGAACAAGGTCGAGAGCGGCGAGCTTATCCCAGTGGTGACGCGGGACGAAAAGGGTGAGGTCGTCGGTCACGTCGCGCTGGAGCGCGAGCCCGGCGCATCCATCGCCGAGCGCGGGGAAGCGGTCGTGTTGCCGGCCTACCGTGGACACCATTTGCTCGAGCAAATGACCGAGCGGCTCTCCGAAGAGGCGCATAAACTCGGCCTGATCGGAGTTTACGCCATGCCCGTCACCATCCACACTTTTTCGCAGCGCAATGATGAGCGGGCCGGCATGCCGGTCTGCGCCGCCCTGCTCGGCGCGGCTTCGGAAAGCTCTCGCCCCAAGGATTTGGCGGCTCCGACCGCCGGACAGCGGCAGAGCCTTCTCATAACCTTTCGCTTCTTGCGGAAGCCGGCCAGACCCAAGATTTATCCGCCTGAGCCTTACCGTAAAATAGTGCTGCAAATCTACGAGAGCCTTGGCGTGACCGTCTCGTCATGCGAGCCAGCGGCGCCGACCGCCAAAGAGTCGAAGACAACGATCAAGGTCGACCATCGCGGTTACGGGAAAATCCATTTCGAGCAAGTTGGTCCGAATGCCGGCATAGAACTGAAGCAGGCATTGCAAGACGTGCGAAGCCTCGGCGCCCGTTCGGTGCAGCTTTCCGCTCTTGTCGATGACCCCGGCCTGCCATTGCTGGCGGACAGAGCCCGCGATCTCGGCTTTTTCTTCTGCGGCCTCGGGCCGGCGTTTTCCGATGGAGCCGATACTCTTCTGCTTCAGTTTTTATGCGACCCGTTGGACACAGGAAAACTCCAACTCTTTACAAATCAAACGAAGGATCTCTTGTCATTTATCGAGCTTGATCGTGGCGCGGTTGGGCGGCCTGTTTGAGGCGGAGGGAGTTCGAGCGCGCGGCGGTTCTTCGGCACGACGGCGGCCCGCTCGCTAAGCCCCCCTCCTCGCTCATTCCGCTCCGACAAGTTTCTTGACGGCTCCAGTGAGCGAGCCGACCGCCTGCTTGGCGCCTTCGAATATCCCGCCGTCGTCGGCATCGGGCGGGCGCTGCGACGCGCCGTCGGTCTCTTTAGCGGCGGCGGCGACAAGGAGTTTGCGGACGGACCTGCCCCAGCAAGCAGACTCAGCGGCGATCGCTCGGTGCTTCCTCGAGGTATATGGCCACAACTATGTGCATACGGAGGTGTTCTCGCCGCAGCGCTCTTGGAAC
>JBAWEN010000364.1:0-3868 GCA_049591215.1 Methylocystis sp.
CGCGCCAACGGAAGAGGAAGCGCCGCGGATGAACTTTCCAGGCGCGCGCTTTGCCGCACTTGCGCGAAAAATATCGGAGCCCACGTAAAACACGTCGCGCCAGCGATCGTTTATCGCCGGGCGGCGCCTAGCGCGCGCGGCGGCTCGCGATGTCGATCATCTGATCAAATGGCGCGTCAATGGAGGCGGTTATGACAGAACACGAAACCAACGTACCCGTGAAAAAAGTGTCCCCGGCGCCACGCCCATATTCGGAAATGTTCGACTTTCATCCGCTGGAGTCGCTGCGGCGGCAGGTCACCAGCCTGTTCCCTGAATTGGCGGGCCGCAAGAATCTATCGGACTTCGAGCCGTTCGAACGGTTCTTTTCGGGCTGGCCGGCCATTCCGGCGGTCGATCTCGTCGAAAAGGACGGAGAATTCACGGTCAGCGCGGAACTTCCAGGTCTCGACGAGAAAAACGTCGAGGTGAAGCTCTTGAATGGAACGCTCACCATTTCCGGCGAAAAGAAGGACGAGCGGGAGAATAAGGAAACGGATTACTACTTCTCGGAGCGCCGCTACGGCTCGTTCAAACGCGCCTTCCGCTTGCCCGAAGGCGTGGACACCGACAAGATCGAAGCTTCCTTCGACAAGGGCGTGCTGACGGTCCGGCTGCCGAAAACGGCGGAAGCGCGAAAGGCCGAGAAAAAAATCGAGATCAAGTCGAAATAGCGGGCGCGAGTCCCACTCTCCCGCGGCGGAGGGCTACGCCTGGAGCACATAAGTTCCCGGCGCGTCGCAAAGCGCCGGGCCCATCGGGGGAGGCGGGACGGGTTCGCCCGAGCGTTCGATGAGCCACGCGACCCACTCCAGCCACCAGGAGCCCTCCTTCGTCGGCGCGAGGGCCGCCCATTCGTCGGGATCGCTGTAACGCTCGTCGGCCCGCTTGGTCAGAACCTGGAAGCGCGCGGCCCTGTGGCCGGGCTCGGCGACGATGCCGGCGTTGTGACCGCCGCTGGCGAGGAGATAGGTGACCTCGGCGTCGGCGAGTAAATGAATCTTATGGGTCGACCGCCACGGCGCGACGTGATCCCGCTGCGCGCCGACGGCGAAAATGGGGACGCGAATGTCGTGCGGCGCGACCGCGCGGCCTTCGGCGTGAAGGCGCCCTTCGGCGAGATCGTTGTCGAGGAAGAGACGCCGCAGATATTCCGAGTGCATCTTGAACGGCATGCGCGTCGCGTCGGCGTTCCAAGCCATCAGGTCGCTCATCGGCTCGCGCTGGCCGAGCAGATAGGCCTTCAGCGCATATGACCAGACGAGGTCGTTCGAGCGCAGCAATTGGAACGCGCCGGCCATTTGCTTGGTGTCGAGATAACCCTGCTCCCACATCAAATCTTCGAGAAAATGCAGCTGGCTCTCGTCGATGAACAGCGACAGCTCGCCGGCCTCGGTGAAATCGGTCTGCGCCGCGAGCAGCGTCAGCGTGCGCGGACGCTCGTCCTTGTCGCGCGCCATCGCGCTAGCGGCGATCGCGAGCAGCGTGCCGCCGAGACAATAGCCGGTCGCGTGAATCCGGCGGTTCGGCAGCAGCGCCGTGATCGCGTCCAGCGCCGCCATGACGCCGAGCTTGCGATAGTCCTCCATCCCGAGATCGCGGTCCTCCGGGCCAGGGTTTTTCCACGAGATCATGAAGACCGTGAAGCCCTGGCTCACGAGATATTTCACCAGCGAATTACGCGGCGAGAGGTCGAGGATGTAATATTTCATGATCCAGGCCGGAACGATCAATATCGGCTCGGGGCGAACCGTCTCGGTCGCGGGCGCGTATTGAATGAGTTCGATGAGACGATTGCGAAAGATCACCTTGCCCGGCGTGACCGCGAGATTTTCGCCGGGCTTGAACGCCTCCGCGCCGACGGGCTTGCCGCGGCTCGCCGCGCGCCCCAAATCCTCCAAAAAATTCTGGAATCCGCGCGGGAGATTGGCCCCGCCCTGCTCCAGCGTGCGCTTTTGCGCTTGCGGATTGGTGAACAAAAAATTCGACGGCGAATACATATCGAGAAGCTGCCGCGCGACAAAGTCGACGACATTTTCGTGCTGCTTGGTGACGCCGCCGACGTCGGTGGCCGCATTGTGCCACCATTGTTGATTGAGCAGGAAGGATTGGTAGAAAAGATTATAGGGCCACCGCCGCCACTCCTCGCCCGAAAACCGCTTGTCCTGCGGCAACGGCTCGATGCAAGGCGGCGCTTTCTCGCCCTGGAGCGCGGCGTGCGCGGCGTATCCGCCAAGCCGCGCCGCCTTGCGCCACGCCTTTTCGGCGAGTTGCATCTGCTTGCCGGGCGAGGCCGCGAGATGCACGGCCCAATCCCAATAGGCGCCGGCGAGCGCGGCGGGAGAGAGACCGCCGGTGAAATGCGCGAGATTGGCGTGCAGCGCGCGGTCCACGGCGTCGGCCATCGCCGCGCCGGACGTCGAGCCGCCGTCAGAGGATTGGATCGCCAAATCCGAGGCGCGAGCACTGTCATGCATGAGCGATCCCGCCGGGAGAAAATTGGATGACGCCGATTCATTTTAAGCGTCAAACTATTGCATTGCAATGAACGGGGCGCGCGAATCCAACGATGCTCGCGCGAAAAGCCACCCGCGCCAAGCCTTGGCGCCTCGCTGCGCCTTGCGCGAAAATTCGCTTGGAAATCGACACGGCCTCGATTGTAAGATATTAAACTCGCGATCGAGATCGCAAGACTCCTTTCTCTCCAACCCATTTTGGCGCCATGCCGGACACGCGTAAGGAAAAAGTCGCGCTGGTGCTGCAAGGAGGCGGCGCTCTCGGCTCCTATCAGGCCGGCGCCTATGACGCGTTGCAGCGAGCCGACTTCAAAATCGACTGGGTGGCCGGCATTTCGATTGGCGCGATCAATGGCGCGATCATCTGCGGCAATCCGCCTTCGCGGCGCGCCGAGCGGCTGGAGCGGTTCTGGCGCCAGACATCGAGCCGACTGTTGGCGCCGCCGGTCTCGGGGGACGAGGCGAGCCTGCGTCTCTTTAACGAGACCAGCGCGGCGATGACCGCGGCCTTCGGCGTGCCGGGCTTTTTCAAGCCGCGCATGCCGCCGCCAATTCCCGGCTGGCCCTGCAAGCCGGGAGAAGTCAGCATTTACGACACAAAGGCGCTGCGCGAGACGCTGCTCGCGCTCGTCGATTTCGATTTGCTCAACGCGGGAGAGATTCGCTACTCCATCGGCGCCGTGAACGCGCGCAGCGGCAACTTCCAATATTTCGACACCAATTATCAGAAGATCGGCCCCGAGCATGTGATGGCCAGCGGCGCGCTGCCGCCGTCCTTTCCCCCCATCGAAATCGACGGCGAATTTTACTGGGATGGCGGCATCGTCTCGAACACGCCGCTGCAATATGTGCTCGATTTCGAGGTCGAGGACCAAGACTTCTGCGTCTTCCAGATCGACCTTTTCAGCGCGCGCGGCGAATTGCCGGCGACCGTGCTGGAAATCGCCCAGCGCGAGAAGGATATTCGCTATTCGAGCCGCACGCGGCTGAACACCGATATGATGTGCCGCCAGCATCTGCTTAGGGCGGCGATCAAGAGGCTGGGCGCCAAGCTGTCCGCCGAGTTGCGCGAAGATCCCGACTGGCGCGCGCTCGAGGAGAGGGGCCGCGAGGCGGCGACGACCATCGTGCATCTCATCCATCGCCGCGGGCTATATGAAAGCGCGTCGAAGGATTACGAATTCTCCCGCGCCACGATGGAGCGCAACTGGATGGATGGCCGCAAGGACGTCGAGAAGACGCTGTCTCATCCCCAATGGATCAATCGCGACCGCCCGCTGGGCGCCGTGAAGATTTTCGATCTCACCCAAGAT
>JBAWEN010000365.1:0-2158 GCA_049591215.1 Methylocystis sp.
TGCGTTTACGAATTTGCTTGGGTCGGAGAAATTGATGGCGCGCCGGCTGCGGGCGGCGGTCGCGGCACGACGGCGGTTCGCCATGTCGCGGACGCTGGCCGCGCACCCTGGCGTGTCGTCCACGAACATCTCAGTGGCGGCCGATTGCGGCCGAGCTAACGGCGAAGGAGCGGTCCTTAATCTTTTGCATATAAACTTTTTCTCGCTAGCGCCCGCCTTGAGCGGGCATCCATGCCAAAACCTCCCAATAAGAAATCCGTCGTCGGCCGGATAAATCTCTTTATCCCATAAACTAAATATGATTATATGGCTCTCGCATCGCCTGACGCCGCCACGCGCGCTCGCACGAAGGGGAGAAGCCTACATGACGCCATTGAAAAACCGTTCTCGGTCAGCGGTCCGCCCATCGCTAAAGCGCGAAACATGGAGCGTCTTCGCGGGCGCGCTGATCGTCGCGGGCGCGCTCGCGTCGCCGCTTCGCGCCGAGCCGAGCGTCTATCCGACCGGGACCACCATTTACGATCCGGCTAAGACCTATAATTCATTCATCCTTTTTGCCGGCGGCGACAATGTTTCGCACCTTATCGATTTGAACGGCAAGGTCGTCCACGAATGGAAATTCGGTGGCCAACCCGTCGCCTATCTCGACCCCGCCCTGGCCGGCGGCGCGAAGGGGCATGTGTTCGTCACGCTCGAAACCGAGGAAGGCAAGGGAACCGATCTCGTGCCGGGCCGCGCGCAAACCCGCGTCGTCAAGACTGTTGGCGAAGTGGATTGGGACGGCAAGAAGGTCTGGGATTTCGGCGCCAGCGCGCCGGGCGGACGCGCGCGGCAGCATCACGACATCGCGCGCCTGCCCAATGGCAATACGCTCGTCCTCTCCAACATCGCCTATCCGCTGCCGGGATTCGCCGCGCCGGAAGTACTCGACGACGTGGCCTACGAGGTCAACGCGGACGGCGACATCGTCTGGACATGGGCGGCCTCCGATCATCTCGACGAGATTGGCTTCACCTCCGACGAGTTGAAGCTGGTCAAGAACTCGAAGAGGGCTGACTATCTCCACGTCAACAATCTAAAGCCGCTTGGTCCGAACCATTGGTTCGACGAAGGCGATCAGCGTTTCGCGCCCGACAATCTCATCTTCGATTCCCGCGAAGCCAATTTCATCGCGATCATCGACCGCAAGACGCGCAAGATCGCGTGGACGCTTGGCCCGCATTTCCCGTCGCCGGCGACCGAGGCCGGCGGCTTCTCGCGCAAGCTTCCCCGCCCGGTGGATCAGATTTCGGGACAGCATGACGCGCAGATCATCCCCAAGGGACTGCCCGGCGCCGGCAATATTCTCGTGTTCGACAATCAGGGCGCGGCCGGCTATCCGCCGGCGCCCGTCTCGCTAACCGGCGGCTCGCGCGTGCTCGAGATCAATCCCGTCACCAACGAGATCGTCTGGCAGTATTCGGCCGCGAACTCGGGCAATGCCGGCTGGAGCTTCAGAAGCACGCATATCAGCAGCGCGCGGCGTCTGCCGAACGGCAACACCTTCATTGACGAGGGGCAGATCGGACGCTTCTTCCAGGTGACTCCGGCGGGCGAGATCGTCTGGGAATATGTCAATTCTTATCCGCGACGCGGCAAGGATGCGGAGACCGGCGCGCAGACTGTGAATTACAACGTTTATCGCGCGCAGCCCGTTCCCTATGAATGGGCGCCAGACGGAACGCCGCATTCCGAGATCGCGGTCGTCCCGCCTGATAACGCCGCCTTTCATATCCCGACGAAAGATAAGTGAACGCGCCTCGCGCATCGACCAAAGGAGGCTGAAATGATGCATGCATATCTCGTCGAAGTCGGCCCTCGGGCGGTTGGCGTCGTCACCCGCGAAGCCGACGGCTACCGTTTCTTCGCGATCAAGAATTCGTTTCGCGCGCTGGAAGATCAAATCTTCGAGAGCGCCGAAAAGGCCCGGAGCGCGGCGCTCGATCTTTATCGAGACGCGGACCCGTCGCTTTCCGCGCTCACCTCGCTCGGGGCCTGTTGACGCAAGGCCCGTCACGCCCGCCCGCGAGCGACATCCAACCCCAACCGCGAGAAGAAGAAGCACATGAAAAGATTAAGCACCGTAGCTCTGTTGTTGCTGGCCACAGCTGGTGTCGCC
>JBAWEN010000366.1:0-13995 GCA_049591215.1 Methylocystis sp.
GCGGGCGTGCGCGCCCATGCGGGAATCTCGACGCGCTCCCTTGCCGCGGCGGCGTGCGTGAGCGCTTTTCTCGCCGGCGCGTCTTTGCTGCGCAGGATTTGTCTTTCAGCTTCGTCCGGGTCGGGCAGCGCGTCGAAGCCGCCTTCGAGCGCCTCTCGGATCATGTTGTGCCAACACCCCTCCGCCAGCCCCCTTTCGCCGACAAAACCCGCGATATAGAGCCGCTCCTCGGCCCGCGTCAGCGCGACATAGAGCAGGCGCCGATGTTCGTTTCGCGCGGCCTCCCGCAATTTTTCCCGCGCGCGCGCGACGGGCGCCGGATCGGCGTCCATTTTCGGCGACCAGACGAGGCTGGCGTCGTCCGCGTCCTCGTTCTCCGTCAGCGCGAAAATCCTGGGGTCGTGACGGCCTGTCGGCGCGCCGCAGGTGTCGGGCAAAAACACGATCTTCGCTTCAAGCCCCTTCGCGGCGTGGACCGTCATCACGCGCACGGCGTCGCCGGCCGCTTCCATGTCGCGCTTGATCGAGACGTCGAGTTTCTCGACGCCGGCGAGAAAGCCCGTCAGCCCGCCCGGTTCGTCGCGCTCGAAATCGAGAGCGAGACGCAAGAATTCGTCAATGGCGTCATTCGCCTCCGGCCCCAGCCGCGCGACGAGCCGTTCGCGCCCCCGCCGGGCGCCGAGCGCGCGGCTGTAAAAATCGAACGGCGTCAATCGCCGCGCGTCGTAGCTCCAACTGTTCAGCCGCAGCGCCGCCTCCTGGTGCGCGGGCGCCTGTGATTGCTCCAGCGCATGAATCAGCGCGCCCTCGCGCTTTGGCGCGAGCGCGATGAGATCGTCGTCGCCCAGTCCAACGAGCGGCGACTTCAGCACGACGGCAAGCGTTAAATCGTCTTCGGGCAGCAGCGCCGCGCGGCCAAGCGCGCAGAGGTCCATCACGGCGATGTGATTCATGAGATCGAGACGATCGGCGCCGGCGACTGGAATATGTTGCTCCTTGAGCGCGCGGATCATCGCTTCAAAAAATGCGTCGCGTTTGCGCACCAAAATCAGAAAGTCGCCGGGCGTTATCGCGCGGGGCCCGTTTTCGCCTTCGACCCATTCGCCATTGTTTAAATCCAGCAGCGACGCGATCTTGCGCGCAACCTTGCTAGCGAGGCGCGCGGCGGGATCGTCGAGGCTGAGATAATCGAGCGGGAGCTTCCAATCCTTGGATTCCTCGCGCTTGTTCGGGCCGATGGGCTCCCAAACCTCGACGAGACCGGGGGCGTTGCTTTTGCAGGGAGTATGTTCGGGCGCGGGATCTGTCGGGTCAAAGGATAGGCCCAGCCTGTTGTCGCCGAAGTTGAAGATCGCGTCGACGCTAGCGAGGATCGTCGGCGCGGAGCGGAATGAAAGAGTGAGGCGCACATGTTCGAAAGGAAGCTTCGCCGCGGTGAAGCGATTTTGGAAACCGCGCCGCATCGCGTCGAATTTTTCCGGCGCCGCGCCCTGAAAGGAGAAGATCGACTGCTTCTCGTCGCCGACCGCGAAGAAGCTGCGCGGACGCGTCGCTTGCGCGAATTCATTGGCGATGACTTGCAGAATCTCCCATTGCGGCGCGCTTGTATCCTGCGCCTCGTCGAGTAAAATGTGATCGATCCGCTGGTCGAGTTTATATAGCACCCAGGAAGGACTGGAGCGCCGCAGCAATTCGCGCGTGCGCTCGATCAGATCGTCGAAATCGAACAAGCCGCGATGGTTCTTCATGCGCTCGTAGCTGGAGACAATCGCTTCGCCGATCCGCGCCAGAGCCAGCGAACGCGCGTAGCTCGCCGCTGTCTTGCGTTTGTCGATCAACGCGGCGAGACGCTCGCGCTCTTCCTCGAGCAGGGCCAGAAGCCCAGGATCCTTCTTGCAAAGTCCGGTGGTGATGATTGTCCCGTCGCCGCCGCGCGGTCCGCCCTTTTGAGTAAAGAACACCAAGAGATAGTCATCGATGCAGGCGGGATCGGGCGCGAGTTTCGCCGCTTGCGTAAGCTGGTCGGCGAGTCCCGCGTCTCTCTTGCCGCCTTGCCGCAGTCTCTCGACCAGAGCGGGCCAGTCTTTCGACGCTATGCCGCCATCGATCATCCGCGCTTCGATGTCGGCCAGCGTCTCGCCTTCGGCTAGTCCCAGCCGACGCCGCAGATCGCGCTCGTATTCCTCGCCTCGCGCGGCGCCGCGCATGGCGCCGCGATGATGCAGCAGCTCTCCGATCAATCCATCGAACGTCGCCTCGCTCGCGTCTCGCGCGACGGTCGCCAAGGCGTCGCGCAAGCAGTCATCTTCGTTAAGAGCGCGATCCAGGGTTTCCTTGCGCGCGTTCGCCAACAACGCGCCGCGCTCGATATCGTCGATGATGCGAAAGCCGGCGGGAACATTGGCCTCGAACGGAAAGAGATGCAAAATCCTTTCGCAGAAGGCGTGAATCGTCTGAACCTTCAATCCCCCGGGCGTTTCCACGGTGCGCGCGAAAAGCCTGCGCGCGAAATCGCGCTCCGCGGGGTCGAGCCGCCGTCCGGAGGTCTTTTCGACCGCGGTGTCGAGCGCGTCGTCGTCGAGCAGCGTCCATTTGGCGAGAATGTCGAAAATGCGCGCCGCCATATTGGCAGCGGCCGCCTTGGTGTAAGTGAGGCAAAGAATGCGCGACGGCGGCACGCGCGCCAGCAGCAAACGCACGACGCGTTGCGACAACACGTGCGTCTTGCCCGAACCCGCGTGAGCGGACACCCAGGCGGAGAGCTTTGGATCGGAGGCGCGCCACTGAGCCTGCTCCGTTTCCCAAGGAATCGAACGCGCCGCGCTCATTCGCCTGCTCCTTCGCCTTCGCCGCCGCCAGCGCGCGACCATTCCTTCACGCGCGCGAGATGATCGTAATCGCCACGACGGGAGGCGAAAGCGACATAGGGGCGCGACGGATAAGAACGCTTGGTGTTGCGAAACTGATTGAGCAGCGTGAGCAATTGCGATTTATGATCGGCGACGAGATCGCCAAAACTCATATCCTTCGGCTTGACCCAGAGCGGTTCGCCAGCGCCCGCGCCGCCAATCGGCACATAAGCGGCGCCCTGCGTCTCGCGGCGCCCGACCATTTTGAAAGCGCCAGCCGCGATCATCGCCGCCTCCAGCGTCAATTGCGGGGCGAAGCCAGTCAGAACCTGCTTGTTGCTGGGCGGCGCGCCTGTTTTATAGTCGAAGACCGTCGCCGTTCCGTCGCCGTTCACCTCGATACGGTCGGCGACGCCGTTCAGGCGGAACATGCTTCCGTCGGAAAGTTCGAAGCTCCAGGCGCCGCGTTCCTCGACGTGAATTTCAACCCCCAACGCGCGGCGAGCCATCTCAAACGCCAGCGCGTCGTCGAGGCCGGCTTCGACGCGGGGCCATTTGAAAACTTCGAAGTCGGAATCGGAAAGGAATATTTCAAGCTGCTCTCGCGCAATCGCCAGTAGGATTTCGCGCGCGTCATCGGGAAGCGGACCACGCGGATGCGACTGGACGAACGCGGCCAACGTTTCGTGAATCGCCGTGCCCATCTCGCGCGCGCCGCGTTCGTCGCCGAGCGGCGCCAGCGGAACGAGTTCCAGGATGCGCTCCGCATAGATCGCATAGGGATCGCGGCGCAACGTCTCGATGCGCGTCACGCTTAATTGCGTGGGCCTCAGTTCGACGGGCGGAATGGGTTCGGGACGCTCGCACCCTTTGATCGAGGGCGGCTGGTCGAGCGCGATGGCGATGTCGAGCATCGCCGCGCCCCGCGTCTTGCAGGCCGCGAAGGCTTCTCCCGCCAGCGCGTCGAGACGCGTGACGAAACGCGAGGCGACGGTCGGCGAGCCGCCGCGCTTTGCCGCCCGGCTGATCACGACCTCGCGCGCGCCAAACGCCATCACGAAATCATGCGCGCTTTGGCCAATGCGCCGCTCTGGCGGCGACAGGTTAAGAGCGCCGCGCATCGAGCGATTGAGAAAAACGCCGGCGTCTGTCTGTGGCGGCCAAACGCCTTCGTCGAGGCCCGCGAGCAACACAAGATCGGCGTCGATGAGGCGCGCTTCGAGCGGTCCAAGAATCTTCAGGCGCGGATGGGCGCGGCGCGGTCCGCGAACCTTGGTCTCGAACAGCAAGGCGTCGAGAGAAATCGCGAAGCTCGAGGCGTCGAAGTTGATCGGCGCCTTGGCGTTCTCCAACTGGTCGAGCAGAGCGAGGAATTCTTCCATGCCCGCGCTCGCCATCGCCTCGCGCTCGCCGGGCGGCGCGGTGACGGCTTCCAGGCTTACGCGCAAGGTTTCGACGCGTGCGCTAAGAAGCGCTTCGCGCGGCGTCGTCGTCATCGGCCGCAGCGCGGCGTCGAAGCGGGCGAGCAAATCCTGGATCGCGCGCCAGTCGTCGTCGCCGAGCCGCTTCACCGCAGGGAACGCGTGAGCATCAGCGGCTAGCGCGCGCGCGCCGTCGGCGCGCGCCGCCCAACTCGTGCTCCCGTCGGCGACGACTCGAAGCACGGCGATCTCAATCAGCGGCGCGAGCTTCGCGACATGCTCGCGCGAGAGTCCGAATGTCGCGAGAGGATGCGCGAGCAGGGCGGCGACATCCACCGCCGAGACTCCATGCGGAGCTGTCGCCGTGAGTAGTCTCGCGAGCGCGCCGATGGACGTAACGCCAAGCGGCTCGCCGCCGGAGTCGTCGATCTCTATATCAAAGCGCGCGAGTTCGGCGGAAACGCGGCGCGCGATCGTTCGATCCGGCGTGATCAACGCCGCCGTGTGGTTCGGCGTCTCCAACGCGCGCCGCATGAACAGCGCCAGCGTCAAAGCCTCCAGGCGCTCGTCGGGCGCCTCGATCAGGCTGACTCCCTCCAGCGCGCTGGAGAAAGTCGCGCCTCGCCTCGCGCGATATTCGCGCCACTGTTCCGTGCTGTCCGCGGGACGCAACGCCTGCGCGGCCAATTCACGCCGCACCGCGAGCGGCGGCGTCGGGACGCCAATTTCTCGCGCCTCCGCGCGGTCGATGTTCATGATCCGCGAAAGGCGCTTTAGAATGGATTGCGGATGCGTGTATGAAGGCTCTCCGTGCTCGCCGGAGGCCTCGCCGATATGACGCCAGGCGAGATCGTCGAGGTCGCGATCGAGACCGGGCAGGACCACCGCGCCTTGCGTCATGCGTGAGATCGCGTCGAGAAGCTGGGCCGTCGTCGGATTGGAGCCCGTCGATCCAAGCGCGATGACCGGATCGCCTTCGCCCGCGCCTTTCAAATGTTCGATTTGCGCCGCGAGCAACGCCTTTTGACGTTGAGCCCTGTCAATCATGCCGCGCTGTTCGAGAATGAGCGGCCATTGCCGCAGGGCGATGCTCAGAAATCGCGTCGTGATGGCCCAATATTGGTCGAAGGAGTCGCCCGCCAGGCCATCGATCGCGGATGGATCCACATTCTCGATGATGAATTCGTCGATCAGCGCGCCAAGCTCCTTGGCCAGCGCGCAGGCGTTGGCGGGTGATGGCGAAACCAACATCGTTTCGCGCTTGTCCAACACTGGCGCTCCATCGGGATCATATGAAATGATCGCGTGTCCCAAGGCGCGCGCCCATTTCAAAATCAGCCGCGCGAGAATCAAACGGCGCTCTATTTCGTCGATCGCCGGCAAAAATCTTTCGTCGAATTCTTCAGCGTAACCGGAGAAGAGGGCGATGTCTTCCTGCTCCTCCAGCGAGCCAAGCGGCAGTATGCGCGGCAACAGCGCCGCGGGCGCCTCGATCGCGCGCGCGAATTCCGCCGCGAGAGCGCGCGCGGCGCGTTGCGTCGGAACGTAGATCGTCATGCGCGCGAGATCGATCGGCGCGCTCGCGCGCGACACGCTAGAAACGATTTCGCCGGCGAGAAGCGCTTCGACGAAGGTCGAGAGAAAGGGAACGCCCGGCGGGATGGTGAAGACGTTGCGGCCCACGAAGGATCCTCGTTACGCGAAGAGAAATTATGTCGTCAGGCCGCCAATGCTTGCTCGGCCCGCGCGATCGCCTCGACGGTCCCGACATGCAGCCAGAGCGACCGCGCGGCGACGCCGAACAGTCGTCCCCGTTCCGCGGCCTTGAAGAAGAGTGGGGCGAGCTTGAAAATATCCTCCGCGACTCTCTCGAAAAGATCCGGCTTCACGATGCCGACGCCTGAATAAACATAGCGTCTCGCGCCGGGCGGCTGCGTGACGCGCCCATCCGGTTGAAGCTCGAAATCGCCATCCCAATCGACGCCCACGCTGCCTTTGGTCTCGGCCAGCAGCAGCGCCGCGTCCATCCGATCGCCATCCCAGGCTTGCGCGAGCGCCTGAAAATTGGCTGCGCCTTCCTCCTTCCAGAAAGCATCGGTGTTGCATATGAAAAATGGCCTTCCCTCGAAATACGGGAGAACCTTTTTGATTCCGCCGCCCTGGTCGAGCAGCGACGCGCGCTCGTCCGATAGGATTATGCGCGGCGAGGCGCGGGTTGAGAGATGCTTTTCGATCTGATCCGCGAGATGATGCACATTGACGATCGCGGTCGTGACGCCGGCCTTGGCGAAATCGTCGAGCGCGTAGTCGATCAACGCCTTGCCCGCGACGGAAACGAGCGGCTTTGGAGTTTTGTCCGTCAACGGCCGCATTCTCGTGCCGAGGCCGGCGGCGAAAACCATGGCCGTTGTGGGAAAACGAGCGTCGCTAAGCGGCTGCACCGAAGATCGCGGGGAGGTTGGTTTCATACCATGCCTTGAGCTCGGCAAGCGCGGGGTGGCGCAAGCTCTTTTTCAAATAATATTCGACTCGCGGCAGGTGACCAAGATAGTGCGGCTTGCCGTCGCGCAGATCGAGCCGCGCGAAAATGCCCATGATCTTGGTCGCGCGCTGCGCGCCCAGCACGGCGTAGGCCCGAACGAAGCCGGCCATGTCGAAGCGCGGGTCGTCGCGCCGCATCCGCGCGTAATGCGCGATCAACTTCATTTCCAGTTCGTCGGCGACCGTGACGCGCGCATCCTGCGTCAGCGACACCACGTCGTAGGCCGGATGGCCGAGCACGCAGTCCTGGAAGTCGATGATGCCGACGCGCTGCACGCCCTCGCGCTCGGGCAACCAAATCAGGTTGGGCGAATGATAGTCGCGCAGGGTCCAGGTCGGCGTGGCGGAGGCGACCTCGATCAGCGCCTGTCGCCAAAGGTTGATGAAGATCGCGCGCGCGCCCGAGGCGACGATGGACCTTGCGACATGGCTGACATACCAGTCGATCAGCAACTCGACTTCGACCAGCAACGCGTCGAGATCGTAAGGCGGGATACGGTAAACGCCGCCGTCGATGATGTCGATTGTATCTGGAAGCTTGCACGCGTGGAGCTCGGCGAGCGCGCCGATGGATTCGAGATAACGGTCCGGCATCGGGCCGTTCTCGTCCGCCACGCCCTCGCGACCGAGATCCTCGACGATCACAAGTCCCGCGTCGAGATCGCGCGCAAGAACTTTCGGCGCGGAAAATCCTTGCGCGGAAAGGCCTTCGGCGATGGCGACGAAAGCTTTGACGTTTTCGGCCAAGTGGGCGATGGTGCTGTAGGATTTTCCGTAGCGGATCGGCGGACCATCCGGCCTTTGCGGCGACATCATCAGTATCGCCTTTTCTCCGGTCGGCTTGGTTAGGGTCTCATAGGCGCGGCTGGACGCGTCGCCTTGCAGGAAGTCGCGCCGCGCGTCCCACCAGTTCGCCTTGCGCAAGAATTCGTGCAAGGACTTAAACGACGCCAGGCGCGAAGCAAAGGCGCCGTAACCGGAAATCATGATCATGCGCGCATCGCGCCGCTCGGGCTCCGCGAAGCTTAGACGAATGTCGAGACGGTCTCCGCTGAACAATTCGCGCGCGCGCTCCGCCCATTCGACCAGCAGGAGTGCGTCTTCGCAGGCTTCTTCCCATCCAAGTTCCGCAACATCGGCGACAGCCTCGATACGATAGAAGTCGGCGTGAACGATCTTGCCGAAGTCGCCTTCGTAGATTTGCATCAGCGTGAAGGTGGGGCTCGGCGCCTCTAACGTCGGATCATGCGCGACGGCTCGGATCAGCGCGCGCGCGAAAGTGGTCTTGCCGGCGCCGAGATCGCCCGCCAATGTAACGATGTCGCCCGGGACGAGCAGCTTCGCCATGTCGGTGGCAAGCGCGGTGGTTTCTTCCTCTTTCGCGACATCGAGACGCCAAATCGTCTTCCTAGCGGTCTTCCCCGACGCCTCGACGGTCATGATACGCGATCTCCACCCTGGGTTTCGGCGTCAGGGACTGGGGACGAAAAAATGCAAGTGATCGTCGCGCCTTCGCCGGGGACAGCGTCGACATGCATGACGCCGCCGTTGCCCTCGATGAATTTTCGCGCCTCGCCGCGCCTTTTGTCAACGCCGCCGCCTCGATCGGTGATCTTGAAGACGGTTTGGCGCTCGCGTTGGAATCCCGCGAAAGTGATGGCTTGGCCGGCGCCGGTCGAGTCGATCGCGTCGAGCAGCAAATCGTTCAGCGCGTGGTGGATATCTTCGCCATTGGCGAGAAACGTGTTGAAATCGTTGGTTGGCAGAAGCCGCAACTTGACGCCCTTGCGATCGACCTGCGCCCGCAGACTCTCGGCGACCTCGCGCATGAGTTCTTTCGCGTCGAGTTCGTCGCGGGGTTTGGTCGGAACGGAATTGGCGATCGAGGAGGGTGCGGCCTTCGCCGCTGGCCCGGGGAAAATGCAAGTTACGACAGTGCCTTCGCCCGGCGTCGAGTCGATTAGAATTTTGCCGCCGTGCAGTTCCATGAAGGCCCTCACGATGGACAGCCCAAGACCGACGCCGCGATGACGCGAGCCCGTCGTATTCGACTCGAAACGATCGAAGACGCGTTCGAGAATCTCGGGCGGGATGCCGCGTCCGCGATCGACGACCTTGAACACAACGTCGCCGTCGCGGCGCAGCGCGGCGAGCGAAACCACTTGCCCGGGACGCGAGAAGCCGATCGCGTTCGAAAGCAGGTTGAACAGGATTTGGCGCACCCGCTTGGAGTCGCCGCGGAACGCGCCGATCTTCTCGGGCGCGACGATTTGCAGCCCGACCTTGTTTTCGGCGAGACGATCCTGCAATCCCTCGATCGCTCCTTTCATGGCGCTTTCGGCGTCGACATCCTCGATTTCGAGCTCCATCGCGTCTTCGTCGATCGTGGCGAGATCGAGAATGTCGTCGATGATGGCGAGCAATGCATTGGACGATTTACGCACATATCCAAGATATTCGAGCTGGCGCGGATTGAGCGCGCCGGTCGTTTCCTCGCCAAGCAGATGCACAAATCCATTGATGTTGGTCAGCGGCGAGCGCAGCTCATAGCTAACGTGATGAATAAAATCGTTCCGCAGTTTTTCGGCGGCGAGCAGCGCCTTGTTTCGATCGGTCAATGCGCGTTCGACATTCACATCGGCCGTCACGTCGACGAAAGTCAGCAAGGTCGCGGCTTCCGGCAGCGGTTGGGCGGTGAGATCGACCACATCGCCGTCGCTTCGCTCCAAACGACGCGTGAAACCCGTGCGCGCGTCGTTCAAGCCGGTCACCAGACGCCGCAAATCGGTCCAGGTGGATTTATCGGTGTGTAGAGGTTTGCACAATTCGACGATCGTCTCGAAGTGCGGCTTTTCCCGCAAGGCGGCGCTGTCGAGACGCCAGAGCCTGGCGAAGGCGGGATTGCAGAATTGCAGGCGTCCGTCGGCGCCGAACACGGCGACGCCTTCATGCAACGTCTCCAGCGTTTCGTTCTGCATGCGATAAAGCGCGTTGAACCGAGACTCCAGTTTGTAGTGCTCGCTCATGTCGTCATAGAGATAGGTCACGCCTCCCTTCGGATTGGGGGTGACCTTGACGCAGATCATGCGGCCGTCCGGCAGGCGCCACAGATGCGAGGGAAGCTCGCCGGTTGAGCGGTAGGCTTCCATGAGATGCGCCTTCCACGCGCGAAAGTCCCGTTCCAGTGGCAAACGCTGTTCGAGCCGCAGGCGGTCGAGTATTTCGCTGTCGGAGGGGCGGCCGTCGAGAAAAGCGGGGTCGACCAACCACAGTTTTTCGTATGCGGCGTTACGATAAATCAATTGCTGCGAACCATCGAAAATGGCGACGGCGCTCGGCATTTGGTCAAGCGTGCGCCTATGCGACAGCATCTGCGTTTCGAGATCGGCGCGAACCGCCTCGATTTCCTGGCGGTCGATCGCGATCGAGGCCGCCGACCGCGCCGACGGCGCCTGGATCACGTCGAGCAAATGCCGCGCGCCCGCGACGACCGCGTTCACTCGTTCGCGCCAAATCCGCGACTTGGACCGCGCCTCGGCGGTCGCGGCGCGCGCCGATTGATCCAGCAACTCGATCTGTTTGGCGAGCGCCTCCTCGACGTCCTTGGCCTCGACGGCCTGCGCATAGGCGCTGTTGACGAACTCAAGCCGCCCGCTCGCGTCTCGCAGCCATACAGGGAATGGCAAGGCTTCAAGCAAGCCGCGTAGACCTTCGACCTCGCCCTTGCTCGCCGCGCAGCGTTCGCGAAGACTGATCAATTCCAGCTTGTCGCCCGAGACCTCGCGCAGCCTCAAAACGGCGCGACCGCCGACCGCGCGGCCTTCGGCGTCGAAGTGCCGTCCCGTCGATCCGACCAAGGCGAGGCGGAACGCCTCGCCCCGCTGCCGCAAGCGATCGACGCTTTGTTCCAGCTCGCGCGCCGCGTCGGGCGTCAGCCAGGAGCCATAGGCGAGAATGCGCCGCGACGTCGGCATGTCCGTCACCAATTGCGTCGAGCCCTCGACATCGGGCTCCCCGGAAGCGCCGTCCCATGCAATGAACAGCTGCTGTTCGCTGGAAAGAAAAATTTCGGCGCGATCGCGTTGCGCGCGGGTCGCCTCGAGCTTCGCCGCCAGCTCCGTTTCGCGCCGGCGCCAGGCTTTGCGCTCCGCGATATATGCGAGCGCGACGAACGTCGAGAACAAGGCGAGGCCGCCGCTCAGCGCGAAGCCATAGACCTCGATATCCGGCCCGAAATCCGGGAGAAGCCGAATGGCTTCCGCGTGCGCTTCCGCCGCGCCGGCGAAAGTTCCCGCGAAGGGACCGGCGACGCGCGCGAGACGGAGATGGGACGGCGGGCCGTTATCGGCCGCTGGCCTTCGCCGATGTTGCGTCGCGAACGCGCGGCTCCAACGAATAGGCGCGTCTGTCAATCTTGTCATACGAACCGGTCTCCACGGTCGATTGCGGGGGCACATCTCAACAAACGCCGTAAGCCGTTCGCGCATCGGAACCCTTCATTCGCGCGGGCGCATCGGGAACCCGCCGCGAAAGAAATGCGTTAACCATTTGAGTCGAGCGGGCTATCTAAATCTTGCGAACAAAACCCAGTCCTACCGCGCGCATCCGAATCACCCCAATCTAAAACGCGCTTGCAAAAAGGGGAATCATGTTTGTGAAGAATGCGTCGCGAGCGAGAACAAGCGCCGAACGGCGGCGCGCGCGAGCGCGCGAATGAGCGCTCTCATTCGGGCGCCATTTCGAAGCGAATCGCGTTAGTATCAGGCCATGGCCAACAATGAAGATTTATTCGGGGGAGGCCCGCCTTCTTCCAAGGCGGGCAAGAGCGCCGGCGCGGCCGCCGCCAAACCCGCCAAAACCGCGGGACCGGTCGAATACAACGCCGACTCCATCGAGGTGCTCGAAGGGCTGGAGCCGGTGCGGCGGCGTCCCGGCATGTATATCGGCGGCACCGACGAAGCCGCGATGCACCACCTCTTCGCCGAGGTGCTCGACAATTCCATGGACGAGGCGGTCGCCGGACACGCGACTTTCATCTCCGTCTCGGTGGAACAGGGCGGCTGGCTCACCGTCATCGACAATGGACGCGGCATTCCCGTCGGCATGCACGCCAAGCTCAAGGGCAAGACCGCGCTGGAAGTGGTGATGACCGTTCTGCACGCGGGCGGCAAGTTCGACTCCGGCGCCTATCAGACTTCGGGCGGGCTGCACGGCGTCGGCGTGTCGGTCGTCAACGCTTTGTCCGAAAAGCTCGAAGTCGAGGTCGCCATCGACCAGCAGCTCCATCGTCAGGAGTTTTCGCGCGGCCTCCCGCTGGGCAAGCTGCAAAATCTCGGCAAGATCACCAACCGCCGCGGCACGAAGATCAGATTCAAGCCGGACGCGCAGATTTTTGGACCGGCGGCGCATTGGAAGCCGGCGCGGCTGTTTCGCATGTCGCGCTCGAAGGCCTATCTGTTCGGCGGCGTCGAAATCCGCTGGCGTTGCGCGCCCGAGCTTATCGAGCCCGGCTCCAATGTTCCCGCCGACGCGGTGCTGCGCTTTCCCGGCGGCCTCAAGGATTATCTCGCGCGCGAGATCGAGGGCAAGGAGCCCGTCACCGAGCAGGCCTTCACCGGCAAGATCGAGCGCGAGGGCGGACACGGTTCGCTCGAATGGGCCGTGTCCTGGCTCGCCAATGACGACGGCTTCGTCCATTCCTATTGCAACACCATTCCGACGCCGGACGGCGGCACGCATGAGGCCGGTTTCCGTCTCGCGCTATTGCGCGGACTGAAGGACCACGCCGAGCGGATCGGCCAGGCGCGGCGCGCGAAGGATGTGACCGGCGACGATCTGATGGGCCAGTCGGCCGCGATGATTTCGGTGTTTATCCGCGAGCCGGAGTTTCAGGGCCAGAACAAGGGCCGGTTGATGAGCGTCGAAGCGGCGCGCGTCGTCGAGACCACCGTGCGCGACGCCTTCGATCATTGGCTCGCTGGCGCGCCTTCACAGGCGACAAAGCTGCTCGATTTCGCGGTCGAGCGCGCCGAGGAGCGGCTGCGGCGCCGAGCCGAAAAGGATGTCGCCCGCAAGAGCGCGACGCGCAAATTACGACTGCCCGGCAAGCTTGTCGATTGCACCAATAATTCGGCGCAAGGATCGGAACTGTTCATCGTCGAGGGCGATTCGGCCGGCGGCTCGGCCAAGGAAGGGCGCAACCGCGTCAATCAGGCGGTGCTGCCGTTGCGCGGAAAAATTCTCAACGTCGCCTCGGCGACGCGCGACAAGCTCGCGGCCAATCAGCAGCTCTCGGATCTGGCGCAAGCGCTCGGCTGCGGGCTTGGCGCGCATTATCGCGACGAGGATCTGCGTTACGAAAAGGTCATCGTGATGACCGACGCCGATGTCGACGGCGCGCATATCGCCTCGCTGCTGATCACCTTTTTTTACCGGCAGATGCCCAAGCTCATCGAAAAGGGCCATCTCTATCTCGCCGTGCCGCCGCTTTATAAGCTCACGCAAGGCTCCAAGATCGTTTACGCGCGCGACGACGCGCATATGGCGGAGTTGATCCGCACGGAACTGACCGGCAAGGGCAAGATCGAAACCGGCCGCTTCAAGGGCCTCGGCGAAATGATGGCCAAGCAGCTCAAGGAAACCACGATGGACCCCAAGCAGCGCACGCTGCTCAGGGTCGTCATCGATAGCGAGGAACGCGAGGAGACCGCCGATTGCGTCGAGCGGCTGATGGGCAACAAGCCCGAGGCGCGCTTCGCGTTTATCCAGGAGAACGCGGCGTTTGCGACGGCGTTGCTGGATGTGTGAGGCGCGCCTCAGCTAACTCGTTCGCGAAAGCGCGTCGCGGCTCGGCGCTTCGCGCCCCCTCATCCGCCCTTGTTCGCCGCCTTATCCCCCGCGACCGCCGGCTGATCGCTCAGCCCGTTCTTGATTTTGTCGAGAATGCGGGGCATGTCTTCCGGATCGGCGCCCAGGTCGCGCGCGTGGTTCCACTGGAATTGCGCCTCCAGCTTGCGGCCGACATGCCAGTAGGCGTCGCCGAGGTGATCGTTGATCACGGGGTCCGACGGCTTGAGGTCGATGGCCTTTTCCAACTCGTTGACCGCTTCGTCGTAGCGGCCGAGGCGAAAATAAGCCCAGCCCAGACTGTCCACGATATAGCCGTCGCGACCCTTCAGATCGAC
>JBAWEN010000367.1:0-17401 GCA_049591215.1 Methylocystis sp.
TTTAGAAAGGCGCGGCGATCGGGAGTGTCGGTCATGAGCTCATCCTTCAGGCGTGTATGCGCGCGGAAAGGAGCCAAGCCTGCCCGCGATATCTTATTGGGGTCAGCCGCGAATGGGCTCATGGCGCACGGCGGCGCGCATGAAGAAATAGAGGCCGACGAAGCCCAGCAGCGCGAACACCACCTCGAAGATGTGGCTAATCAAGGGATCGAGTTGAAACAGGCCGCCCAGCGCCCAGCCAGCGGCCCAGGAAGCGCCGACCAACTCGGTGCCGACGAGGATCGCGACGGCGACCAAGGTGGAGAGATGAACGAGATTGATCGGCTTCTGGCTCATGTCGGTTTTCGCCTCGGCGCATGTGTCTAGGGTCAGGGCCGCGGCCCCGCGCCGAACCGGCCCAAATCCCTGCTATAGGATCGTCGCCGCCGGGGCAAGTGCGGGCGCGCGCCGCTCACACCGCCTCCGCGCCCTCGGCCTCCGCCGCCAGCAGTTTCGCCCGCGCCTCCGCCGCCTCGCGCTGGCGGTTCCACATCGCCGCGTATTCGCCGTTTTTTTCGAGCAATTGCTGATGCGTTCCGCGCTCGACGACGCGTCCGTGGTCAAGAAAGACGATCTCGTCCGCCTCGACCACCGTCGAGAGGCGATGCGCGATCACCAGCGTCGTCCGCCCCTTGGCGACGCGGCGCAACGCTTCTTGAATTTCGTGCTCGGTGAAACTGTCCAGCGCCGACGTCGCCTCGTCCAATATAAGAATGGGCGGCCCCTTCAGAATCGTGCGCGCTATGGCGACGCGCTGCTTCTCGCCGCCAGAAAGTTTTAGCCCGCGCTCGCCGACCTGCGCGTCGTAGCCGCCGGGAACCGAGGCGATGAACCGGTCGATTTGCGCCAGCGCGGCCGCCTCGCGCACTTCCGCGTCGCTCGCGTCCCAACGTCCGTAACGGATGTTGTAGCCTATGGAGTCGTTGAACAACACGGTGTCCTGCGGCACCATCCCGATCGCCGCGCGCAACGAAGCTTGGGTGACCGCGAGAATATCCTGGCCGTCGATCAATATGCGCCCGCCCTGCGGCTCATAGAAGCGGAACAGCAGTCTCGAGATCGTCGATTTGCCGGCGCCCGACGGCCCGACGATGGCCAGCGTCCCGCCGGGCTTCACGTCGAAACTCACGCCCTGCAAAATCGGCCGTTTTTGGTCGTAGTAAAACTCGACGTTCTCGAAGGTGACATGGCCCTCGCTCACCTTGAGAGGCGGCGCGCCGGGACGATCGGCGATCTCGGGGTTTTGCCCAAGGATCGAGAACATGCGCTCGATGTCGACGACAGCCTGACGCACCTCGCGATAAAACGTGCCCATGAAATTGAGCGGCTGATAAAGCTGGATCATCATCGCGTTGATCAACACGAAATCGCCGACCGAGGCGCGCCCGGCGCGAATGTCGTAAACGCACATGAGCATCACCAGCGTCAGGCCGAGGGTGAAGATCGCCGCCTGACCGGCGTTGAGTATAGCCAGCGATGTATACGAATCGATGCTGGCTATGCGATAATGCTCCATCGATTTGTCATAGCGTTCGGCCTCGCGTTCCTCGGCGCGAAAATATTTGACCGTTTCATAATTGAGCAAGCTGTCGATGGCCTTCACATTGGCGTCGATATCGCTCTCGTTCATCGCGCGGCGGATGCTGATGCGCCAGTTGGTGGCGAGCGCGGTGTAGGCGAGGTAAAGAAAAATCGTGATCGCCGTGACGAATGCGTAAGTCCAATTGAACTGCCAAAGAAACACCGCCAGCACCAGCACGAATTCGACGATCGTCGGCGCTCCCGAAGACATCACCAGACGCGACAGCGTCTCGATCGCGTCGCGTCCACGCTCCAGCACGCGCGTCAATCCGCCGGTCTTGCGGCTGATGTGAAAACGCATCGACAGTTCGTGCATGTGCACGAAGACGTCGCTGGCGAGGCGTTTGACCGCATGCATGGCGACGGCGGCGAACAAGGCGTCGCGCGCCTGTGTGAGCAACGCCTGCGCGATGCGCAGCAAGCCATAGAGAATCGTAAAGCCCACCGCGCCGGCGAGCAGCGAAGGAATCGCCGCCTCGCCTCTTTGATCTAGCGCGTCCGCGCCCCATTTAAAAGCATAGGGCACGGCCGTATTGACGAATTTGCCAATGAGGAGCAGCACGAATGTCAGCAACACGCGCCGTTCGAGATCGGGGCGGCCCTTGGGCCAAATATAGGGCCAAAGATGCGCGAGCGTCGCGAGAAGACTGGGGTCACTGAAGTTGGTGTCAACTATTTCCGCCGCGCCGCCGCGATTGCCGGAGGCGCGGCTTCCCATTCTGAGCATTGTGCGATCCGTTCGAGGGGCGCCTCGATGTTGGTCGAGGCATTGCCGTCATATAGGACGTTTAAGTTGGCGACGCATCTCGCAACACAAAAAAGCCACGCTTGAAATCCCTGCTCCCTTCCGCAAAAGGCGCCGGGGCAAAGAGACGAATCATGACAGAGATTAAAAGTATATGCGTTTATTGTGGCTCCTCGCCGGGCGATAATCCCGTCTACGCAGCGGCCGCGCGAGCCCTCGGGACGGCGTTGGCGCGGGCCGGAATCGGCCTTGTGTTCGGCGGCGGCTCTTGCGGTCTCATGGGCGTTGTCGCGCGCGCCGTCTTGGCGGAGGGCGGCGAGGCGCGGGGGATTATTCCGGGCTTTCTCGACGAACGCGAGGTGGCGCTCACGGGCCTCACCAAGCTTGAGATCGTTCCCGACATGCACATTCGCAAGCAACGCATGTTCGAGGCGGCTGACGCCTTCATCGCGCTGCCCGGCGGCATCGGAACGCTCGAGGAACTCGCTGAACAACTCACCTGGATTCAGCTCGGGCGCCACGCCAAGCCGCTAGTGATCGCCGACATTGGCGGCTTTTGGCGCCCGCTGCTGACGCTGTTCGCGCATATGCGCGGCGAAGGCTTTATCCGCGCCGACTACGAGATGCGCTATCTCGTCGCCGAGCGGGTGGAAGACGTGATTCCAATGATTCTAAAAGCCGCGTCTCGAGTCAAAAAAGACGTGCGAGAGGCCGTCGCCGTCGACCGGTTCTGAGCGGCGCGAGGACCGACTCGATTCGTCACGCCGCCGATATTCGCCGCGGTTCGCCCCCGCGGCGGCCGGCGATACCTTCGACGGACCGATGATCGAAATAATAGACCGGCAAAATGTCAAGCAATTAAAATCGAATCCGACCGCGCGAACGGGTGATTTTTGTTGCAATTTTAACACAACGGTTAAGAAAACGCGCGCATTCTGGGGAACTTGATTAGGCGGTCGTTGACCTCGGCGGTCGCCCGATCTACCCCGATAGGATAGATTCGCATGCCGAGCGGCGCTTTAGCCAGTTCGCGTCGCCTTTCGCAGAGCGCAAGACAGGATTTCGATCATGACCAAGGCAGCACTTTTGTCCGGCGCGGCGCTTGCGGTTTTTCTCGCGGTCCCCGCCGCGTCCGGCGCCGATCTTCCCTTCCGCAAGTCCCCGCCGGTCACTGCGCCGGAGCCGATCTTCACTTGGACCGGGTTCTACGTCGGCGTTAACCAGGGCTTTGGCGGCGGCGTGCTCGACGCCAACGTCAACTTGGCGGGGCCTGGCGTTCTGAACAACACGCAGACCACCAATCGGGCGAACGGCTTCTTCGTGGGCGCGGAGGCTGGCTACGATTATCAGTTTTCGAACAATCTCGTTTTGGGCGTCGAGACTGACATGCAATGGAGCGAGATTCGAGCCTCGCATCAGGCGACGACCTATTCTTCGGCCGCCGCTCTCTTTGGCAATGCGAATATTGGCAACAATCTAAATTGGTTCGGCACCACGCGGCTCCGTTTGGGCTATTCCTTCGGCCGGCTGTTGCCCTATGTCACCGGCGGCGTCGCCTATGGCGAAATCGCGGCCAATGGAGAGCAGTTCGTCGGCGGCGCTCTTTTCGGCGGTTCCGCGACGCAGACGAATGTCGGTTGGGCGGCCGGCGCGGGCCTCGAATATGCCTTGTCCGAGAATCTTTCAGCGCGTGCCGAATATATCTATGTGCAGATTCCAGGCGTCAACGGGCCAGCGGCCGGCCTCACGCCGGCGCCGTTTCCGTCCCTGGTTGGCTCATTCTCAACCGGTTCCTACGGGGCTCATTTGATCCGAACCGGCCTCAATTGGAAATTTGGCGGCCCGGGCTCGCTCTCGCCCGATACCGCCCTGTCCTTGATGACCGACCCGCCGACACTCGACTGGACCGGCTTTTACGTCGGCGCGAACGGCGGTTATGGCGGCGACAGAGTCGATGCGCTTGTTAATCTGGCTTCGGCGCTCCCGGTCGCCAGTTCGACGCAAACCCAAAATCGCAATAGCGGGTTCATCGCCGGCGGGCAACTCGGCTACAATCGCCAGCTTTCAAATCATGTGGTCGTCGGTCTCGAAACGGACGCCCAGTGGAGCGGCGTCAAGGCCTCGCACCAGGCCTCGAACGGCCCCGGCGCCTTCACGCTTACCGACATAGGCAATGGACTCGACTGGTTTGGGACGACGCGCGCGCGCCTCGGCTGGGCGTCTGGCTCGACGCTCACCTATGTCACGGGCGGCGTCGCCTATGGCGAGGTCAGCGCCCAGGGATCGCAGATTTCGGGCGGCCTGTTCTCCGGTAGCGCGAGCCAATCGAAAGTCGGTTGGACGATCGGTGGGGGCGTGGAATATGCGCTGAACCAAAATCTTTCGCTGAAGGCGGAGTATCTTTACATCGACTTCGGCGGCGTCGCCGGCGCGGCCTATGGCTTCGCGCCTTCGCCAGTTCCGCCTTTCATCGGCTCCTTTTCGACGGGAAACTTCACCGCAAACGTCACCCGAATCGGTTTGAACTGGCGATTTGGCGGGCCACCAGCGGCGCCAATCGTGGCGAAATACTAAAACTCCGACGTCCGCCTCCGGCAGCGGCGCGATTGACGCGCGCCGCCGGTTGGCGCAATGCTGTGAGCGCCAGGGGAGCCCCGCCCGGCGTCGCCGCTGGGGCTGAGAGGCCGAAAGCGCGCCAGGAAGCGCGGCTCGGCGACCCTTCGAACCTGATCCAGCTCACGACTGGCGTAGGAAGGGTCTATGTCATATCTTTTCAAGACGTTGCCACGCGATGGGATTCGCGGCGATGCGGGTTGAAGTCGTCGGCGCCGGCGTCGCGGGGCTGACTGTCGCCTTCGAACTCGCCCGCCAAGGCGCGGCGCAAGGGCTGTGCGTCGAACTCGTGGAGCGCCGCCCGCGAGCCGGACTAGGCTGCTCGCGATACGCCGGCGGCATGATCGCCCCCTGGTGCGAGTTGGAAAGCGCCGAACCGATCGTCGCGACGCTGGGCGTCGAGGCGCTGGAGTTCTGGACGAAGGACATTCCGGTCGCCACCGTCGCTGGCAGTCTGGTCGTCGCGCCGGCGCGCGACCGCGCTGAACTCGTCGATTTCGCCCGCCGCGCGCAAAACTTCGAGGAACTCGACGCCGCGGGCGTCGCCGGGTTGGAGGGCGATCTCGCCAATCGCTTCGACAGCGCCCTATATTTTGCGAGTGAAGCGCATCTCGAGCCTCAGGCGGCGATGACCGCGCTTGGCGAGAGGCTGGCGGCAATGCACAATGTACGCGTGCGCTTTCGCGAGAACCCGCGAGGGGACGCCGATTGGACCGTTGATTGTCGGGGCTTCGCGGCTCGCGACGAACTGCCCGGCCTACGCGGCGTCAAGGGCGAGATGCTGGTGTTGCGCAGCGGTGATCTCACGCTTTCGCGCCCAGTTCGGATGTTGCATCCCAAGCGCCCGGCCTATGTCGTGCCGCGCGGAGCCGGCCTGTTCATGATCGGCGCCACGATGATCGAGAATGAGGAGGCCGCGCGCGTCACGGCGCGCTCCGTGGTCGAACTGATCAATTCCGCCTATGCGATTCATCCGGCCTTCGCCGAGGCCGAAATCGTCGACATGGGCTCCGATGTTCGCCCCGCCTTTCCAGACAATTTGCCGCGCCTCACCCGGCGGGGGCGCACGCTTTACGTCAACGGGCTCTACAGGCACGGATTCCTGCTCGCCCCGGCTCTGGCCCGCCGCGCCGCGAGAGTGGTGATCGAGGACGCCTGGTTTCCGGAGGTTTGCCATGCGCATACGGGTTAACGGGAATGATCGGGACGTCGCCGCGCGAACGCTCGCGGCTCTGCTGGAAGAACTCGAATACGGCGACCAGCTTGTCGCCACCGCGCTCAACCGGGACTTTGTCCGGGCGAAGGATCGAGTCGAGACGCCGTTGCGCGAAAACGATTCCGTTGAAATCGTCACGCCCAAGCAAGGAGGGTGAGCCTTGGAGGACGCGCTGACGCTCTATGACGTAAAGCTCGACTCTCGCCTGCTGCTCGGCACGGCGCGTTATCCTTCCCCGGCCATTCTGGCGCAAGCGATCCACGCCGCGAAAACACAAATCGTCACCGTGTCGCTGCGGCGCGAAGCCGGCGGATCCCGAGCCGGGGAGAGTTTTTGGGCTCTCATCCGCGAATCGGGCGCGAGGGTTTTGCCCAACACCGCCGGTTGCCGCACGGTCAAGGAGGCGGTGACGACGGCGCAAATGGCGCGCGAGGTTTTCGGGACGGACTGGATCAAGCTGGAAGTCATCGGTGACGAGGATACGCTGCAACCCGACGTGTTCGGCCTCGTCGAAGCGGCGCGCGTCCTTATCGGGGACGGCTTTTGCGTCTTCCCTTATATGACAGAGGATCTCGTCGTCGCCGAAAAACTGCTCGACGCCGGTTGCCGCGTGTTGATGCCCTGGGCGGCGCCGATCGGGTCGGGGCGCGGAATCAACAATATTTTTGGGCTGCGATCCTTGCGCGCGCATTTTCCACAAACGCCGCTGATCGTCGACGCGGGGCTCGGGGCTCCCTCCCACGCCGCGGCGGTGATGGAACTCGGCTACGACGCCGTATTGCTGAACACCGCCGTATCGCGCGCCGGCGATCCCGTCGCCATGGCGCGCGCATTCGCGCTCGGCGTCGAGGCGGGCCGCGCCGCCTTCCTCGCGAAACCAATGACGCCGCGTGATTTCGCTCGGCCCTCGACGCCGGTGATCGGCCGCGCTTTCGACGAGGGCGCGGCGTGAGGTTGGACCCGTTTTATCTCATCGTCGACGACGCCCGGTGGCTGGAGCGATTGCTGCCTCTCGGCTCGAAGCTCGTGCAATTGCGGATCAAGGACCGCCCGGAAAACGAAATTCGCTCACAAATTCGCGCGGCGCAAAAGCTCTGCAAGGCATTCGGCGCGCGATTGGTGATCAACGACTTCTGGCGGCTCGCGCTCGAAGAGGACTGCGACTTCGTGCATCTGGGCCAAGGCGATCTGGACGGCGCCGACATCGCGGCGCTGCGCGCGAAGGGCGTGCGGCTCGGCGTTTCCACTCACGACGAAGCCGAACTTGATCACGCCCTTTCGCTTTCTCCCGATTACATCGCGCTGGGGCCTATCTATTCCACGCTGCTGAAGAAAATGTCTTTCGCGCCACAGGGACTGGAGCGTCTGGGCGACTGGAAGCGACGTATCGGCGACATACCTTTGGTCGCCATCGGCGGACTAACGCCGGAGCGTGCGCGGCTCGTGTTGCGGGCCGGCGCCGACAGCGCTTGCGTCGTCACCGACATTCTCCGCAACCCCGAGCCCGAAGGCCGCGCGCGCGAGTGGATCGCGGCTACGGCGACTTGGCGCGCCGGAGCGAAATCTCTTTAGTTGGAAGCATATCCCGAGTCTGGGAGGCGTCTGGCGCGTTCGTCCGGCTTAAACGCATCGATCGGGAGGCCGGCGCTTGGCCGCTTTCCGCGGCGTGAATGCGTCCAACTCTTCGCTTTCCGTTTCGCGCCGGAGTTTGCTAAGCCCTTGCCTGGGAGGAAGGCTGCTTCGGGGCGAGCCGCTCCCTGGGGAGGCGCCAAATGCTCTCGGTAATTCTTCTCGGCTACGAAGTCCGCCGCGCGGATGGCGGCTCGCGGCGCAACGAGTTGGTCGTGCGCAGCCTCGCCTCGCTCGTGGAGGGCGCCGTGGACGGGCTGATCGCCGATGTCGCGTTGGTCGGCCCCAATGACGCCGGGTTCGGCAAAATCGCCGACGAGGCCGGCTGCGTCCTGGTCGAGAACGACGCGCCCGCCAAAGGTGTCGCCGAGGCGCTGGCGGGGGCGCGGCAATCCAATGTGTTTTTTTTCCTCGCCGGTCACGCCATAGATCGCGGCTTCATCGAGGAGGCCCGCGACGCCATCGCCTTCGGCGGGCTAAAGGCGGCGCGCGTGCTGCGGACGGCCCCCGAGAGCCTTTTGACTCGATTGGCGCCAAGTCTGGCGCGGCCGGTCGGCCTGCTCGCGCGCAAGGAGTCGATCATTCCGGCCGAGGCGACGGACCTGACGAAGCTCGCGCGTCGACTACGCGGCGTCGATCTGGTCGCGCATGCGCGCAAATGCATGTAGACGCGCTCGCACGCACGCGCGTGCGCGAAACTGCGCGCCCCTATCGGCTCGAAAACGTGTTGCAGGAGTCGATTTGACCCGATTGCAGGCCGCGCTGCAGCCACTGAACGCGCTGCGCCGAGGAGCCATGCGTGAACGAATCCGGCACGACGACGCCGCGCGAGGCCTTCTGCAACCGGTCGTCGCCAATCGCCTGCGCGGTCGCCACGGCCTTCTCGACGTCGCCCTGCTCCAAAAACTGCCGCTTGGCGTTGCCGTTGGCGGCCCAAACTCCGGCGAGACAATCCGCCATTAATTCAATGCGAACGGACAGCGCATTGGCCTCGGCCCGGCTTCCGGCGCGCTCCTGCGCCTGATGCACTTTCGGCAGGATGCCCAGTTGATTCTGGATGTGATGGCCCATCTCATGCGAGATAACATAGGCGTAAGCGAAATCGCCGCCGCCGCCAAAGCGCGTCTTCATGTCGCGAAAAAATGACGTGTCGAGATAGATTTTATGGTCGATCGGGCAATAGAACGGCCCCATCGCCGATTGCGCCGCGCCGCAACCCGACTCGGTTTGGCCGTCGAACATGACCAGTCTCGGCGGCTGGAAAGCAATGTTCTTTTGCGCCGGCAGAACCTGCGACCAAACTTCTTCGTTTTCGCCGAGAATCTTGGCGACGAATTGGCCCATCTGGTCGGTCGGCTGGCCGGTCGTGCCGCGCTGGCTCTGCCGCGGAGCCGTGACTTGGCCGCCGCCGCGCATGTTGTTGAGCATTTCCGCGCCGCCGATCAGCACCGCGGGATTGATGCCGGTCATATAGCCGATAAGGCCCAGAATCACGACCGTGCCGAGGCCCAAATGGCCGGCCCCGATGCGCGAACCGCCCGCGTCCGCATATTGATCGCCGCCGCGACGGTCTTCGACGTTTTGCGAACTTTGAAAATCTTCCCACTTCATCGCCGAAGGCTCCAGCAGCTTCTTTCCGCCAGTTACATAGCAGCGAACCGCCCCAATGAGTAGAGAGCCGACGCCGCCGCCGGCGATTTTAGTAGAGCCCCCCGCCGACCTTCTGATCGATGTCCTGAGGCGAGTGCTGCGCCGCGCCGCCGCCGCCGCCGCCATAAGAATCGGGCGGCGCCGTTCCGGGTTTGAACGCCTCGAGAATCGAGCTTTGGCCCGAGGAGCGCATTCCCGAATGCGGATCGACCGAAATAAGTTTGATGCCCGGAGGCACGCGGAATGGCACGTCGGGCTTGTCCTTGAGCGCGACCGTCATGAAATCGCGGAAGATCGGCGCGGCGTAAAGCGCGGCCTGGGCATGATCCCCCATCGAGCGGGGCCGATCGTAGCCGATGAAGACGCCGACGCAAAGATCCGGAGAATAGCCGATAAACCATAGATCCTTGGCCTCGTTGGTGGTGCCCGTCTTGCCGGCGAGGTGCTTGCCGACCGCCTTGATCGCCACGCCCGTGCCGCGCTGGATCACGCCTTCCATGATCGAAGTGATCTGGTAGGCCGTCAACGGGTCGATCACCTGCTCGCGTTTGTCGATCAGCTTGGGTTCGTTCTGATTGTCCCATTTGGGCGCGTCGCAGCCGAGGCATTGCCTGTCGTCGTGACGATAGACCGTATGACCCCAACGGTCCTGCACGCGATCGACCAGCGTCTCCTTGATCCGCTTGCCGCCATTGGCGAGCATCGAATAGGCGGTCACCATGCGCATCAGCGTGGTTTCGCCGGCGCCCAGCGACATCGCGAGATAGGGCGGCATATCGTCGTAGATGCGGAAACGTTTGGCGAATTCGGCGATGATGGGCATGCCGACATCCTTGGCGAGCCGCACCGTCATCATATTTTTCGAGTGCTCGACGCCGTAGCGCAAGGGATGCGCGCCGCTGCCGTGGCCGCCTTCGAAATTTTCCGGGGTCCACATTGTTCCGTCGGCTTGCACGATGGAAATCGGCTCGTCGAGAATCTGCGAGGACGGGGTATAGCCTCCGTCGAGCGCGGCCGCATAGACGAACGGCTTGAAGGACGAACCTGGCTGACGCAGCGCCTGCGTCGCCCGGTTGAACTCGGATTGGTCGAACGAAAAGCCCCCGACCATAGAGAAAATACGCCCGGTATAGGGGTCCATCGCCACCATGGCGCCGGAAATCTCGGGGATCTGCCGCAGCCGGTATTGTCCGGCGCGGCCCTGCATGGGCTCGACATAGACGACATCGCCGGGCGTGAGCGTGCCGCGCACCCCGCGGCCGGCCCAGCGCATGCCGTCGACCGGCAGAACGCCGGTCTCGCGTTCGCGCGCCACCTCGCCGGATTTTTCGCGCGGAGGCTGCAGACCGATGCGAGCCTGCGCCTCGCTGGCGTCGAGCACCACCGCGAGCCGCCATGGTTTCACGTCGCCGAGCGCTGGAATCGCCGCCAACTGCGTTCCCCAGTCGGACGCAATGTCGATGTGATTCATGGCGCCGCGAAAGCCATGCGCCTCGTCGAAGCGCACCAAGCCATCCGCCAGCGCTTTGCGCGTCAACGCCTGAATCTTTGGATCAAGCGTGGTGCGGACGGACAAACCGCCTTCGTAGAGCTTTTTCTCGCCGTAACGATCGAGCAATTCGCGCCGAACCTCCTCGGCGAAATAACCCGCCACGTAGGTGTTTGGCGAGAGCACGCGCGGGTTGACGCCAAGCGGCTCCGCCTTGGCCTTGGCTCCATCCGCGGGCGAAACGAAGCCGTCGGCGATCAGTCGGTCGATCACGTAATTTCGCCGCTCGATGGCGCGATCACGGTGCAGAAACGGGTGATAGTTGTTTGGTCCTTTTGGCAAGGCGGCGAGATAGGCCGCCTCGGCGATGGTCAGCTCGTTGACCGATTTGTTGAAATAATTGAGCGCGGCGGCGCCGACGCCGTAATTTCCGAGGCCCAGATAAATCTCGTTGAGATAGAGCTCGAGAATGCGCTCCTTCGAATAGGCCGCCTCGATGCGAAATGAAATCAGCGCCTCGCGAATTTTGCGTTCGATCGAGCGTTCGTTTCCGACAAGGAAGTTTTTCGCCACCTGCTGGGTGATCGTCGACGCGCCCTGCACATGCCGGCCCCCTTGGGCGATCACCATCAAGGCGCGGCCGACGCCCTCGGGGTCAATGCCGTTGTGTGTGTAGAAATTCTTGTCTTCCGCCGAGATGAAAGCCTGCTTAAGCATCGGCGGAATCGCCGAGCTGGGCAAGAACAGCCGTCTCTCATGCGAATATTCGGCGAGGATGGAGCCGTCGCCAGCGTGGATGCGGGTTGTGACCGGCGGCTCGTAATTGCGCAGTTGTGCCGTATCGGGCAGGTCCTTGTCGTAATAAAACACCACGCCCGCGACGACGACCGCGCCGATGAGGAAGACAATTGTCCCCGTCGCGAACAGAAAACCCAGAAATCGCACGAGCAACCGCATCAAATCCATCCTCGTCGCGGCGAAGGCGTTCGCCTCGCGGCCTTGGTCCTTGATCCCGTCGTTTGCCTCTCGGCGCGCGCCGAGGTTTCGTTCGCCGACGGTTCGACGCATGGACCATGACGGCGAACATAGGCAAATCGTGGCCGCGACCACAGCTTTTTTGTGCGCGGACAACTCAGGCAGCCGAGTTGGCGCGATCCATATAAAACCGCGGCGCCTATTTGCGAACCCCTGCTTACATCCCCAGCGCCGTCCGATCTAGGGGCCTGCGGCCAAAACAGCGCGCTTTCGATTTTCACGTATCCACGCGATGCGCGCGCCGCCTATCTGCAGTAGTTTCGTGGCTTATTATGGGCGAGCGATCCGAAGGGCCTACTTCGTCGAAGCGCGCGCGGCGTTGTCACGGGCGCTAAAATAGGCGGCGATGGCGTCCGCCGTGGCGCGCGCGGCGCGTTCGCGCCATTCCGGTGAAACGAGGTTGGCGAGATCTTTTTCGCTGGATAGATAGCCGAGTTCCAGCAACGCCGAGGGCACGTCATGCGCCTTCAACACAACGAAGCTCGCCGATCGGCTCGGGTTTTTATTGAGACTGCCGGCCGCTCGCCATTTGCTCACCAACGAAGCGGAAAAGTCTCGCGCGAGCGCGCGCGTCTCGCGGCGGGTCAAGTCGAACAGAATGTCGCCTATCTCCTCGGCCTCGGCCTTTTGGTCGAGCCCAGCCGATTGGTCGGCGAAATTTTCGTTCTGCGCGATTTTCGCGGCTTCGGCGTCCGAGGCGCGCGAGGCGACCGTGTAGACCGTGGCGCCTTCGACGTTGGGCGAGCCAAGCGTGTCGGCGTGAATGGATAAAAACAGCGCGGCGCCGTGCTGGCGCGCGAAGCGCACGCGGTCGTCGAGGGCGATGAAGACATCGTCGGAGCGAGTCAGTAGCACGCGCAAGCGGCCCTGCGATTCGATCGTCGCCTTCAATGTCTTGGCGAATTCGAAGACAATGGATTTCTCCAATTGGCCATGTTTGCCCGCCGCGCCCACGTCCACGCCGCCGTGGCCGGGATCAATCACAACGAGCGGCTTCTCCGAAACGTCGCCAGCGGGCGGGCGCTCCACGACGGGCGTCGGCGCCGCCGCCGCGGACTTTTCAGCCGCAGCGCGCGTGTGTTCCGCCGCGACTTCCATGAATTTAGCGGCGTCCATCGGCGCGAGGTCGATTTCCAGCCTCGCGCCCTCCGCGCGCGTAACGCTCTCCGCGCGCAAGACCTTGGCCGGACGGGCGAGTTCGATCACGATCCTGGAGCGGCCGGGCGCGAATTGCCCGAAACGGTATGACTTTATCAGCGATGACGGCGCGCCGGCGGCTCTGGCGGAAATGACCTCTCGGCCAGCCATCGGATCGAGCGGGAACGCCACTTCCGGCAGATCGACAATGATTCGGTTAGGCTCCGCGACCGCGAAAGTCTCGGCGCGGACCGGCCCGGAGAGTTCGAACAATAAACGGGTTTCGCTTCCGTGCTGGTCGACGCGCGTCGCGATGGCCGTGACCGGGGGCGGCGAAGGCGGGTCGCTCATCGCCCCGGCAGGGACGCAACATGAGGCGAAAGCCGCCGCCAGCCCCCAGGCCTTCAGTGAACGTCGCGAACCTCCCAGAAAGCGCGTGTCGTGGGTCACTTCGAAAACCCCAAATATCGCTACGCGCTCGCGCGCGAGACGCTGGTTTGAAACGAACTTGAACCGCGCGGGTTAAGAGAGCGTTAGCCTCGACGGCTCCCTTTGGCCAGCGTTTTCTCGGATTCGCGCCGGATTACCCCGTCTCGGCCCGATTGCCGCCGCTTGCGGTTATCAGTCATAGGCGCTATGTATATAAAGCAACCCGCATGGGCAGGGCTTCGCGCAATAAATGCGCGAAGGTTTCATTCGAGGCCGATACGCCCGCCGAGAGGGAAAGCCAAATACTTCGGTCGCGCGCGTCGAGCTGCGCCGGTGCCGACAGATAGGCGCTTAATCGTTGGCGTCGAAAGGTTTTTTGTGACGAACTCATGGCCTGTATTCGTGGCTATGTCCATGGCGGGCGATTGCCCTGCGACACGCTTCGTGCGCTTGTTAGCGGCGTTCGTGCGCCGGGGTTCGCACGCCATATCCCGTCATTCTGCTCCTCTGCTCGATTCTCGCGGCGGCTCGTGCCGATCGCGCCTCGGTCGACCGGAAAATCTGTCCACCCGCCGCGGCGCCGGTCAGCGCGCGCGAAGCCTCTCGACTTCTTCTCCTCCAGACATATGCGTTCGCGCGAAATGGCCCCGCCGAACAGCGGCCGCCGGGCTCCAGGACGAGTCCGGGCGGATGCCGCCGGCCCTGCCACGCGCGACGCGGCAAAGAGTATCCAATGGCCAACAAAATGCTTATAGACGCCTCCCACCCGGAGGAAACTCGGGTGGTGGTGCTACGCGGTAACAAAGTCCAGGAATTCGATTTCGAAGCCGCCGATAAAATGCCGCTGCGAGGTAATATTTACCTCGCCAAGGTTACTCGCGTGGAGCCCTCGCTCCAGGCGGCCTTTGTCGACTACGGCGGTAATCGCCATGGCTTTCTGGCCTTCGCCGAGATTCACCCCGACTATTACCAGATCCCGGTCGCCGACCGCCTCGCCTTGCTCGAGGAAGAAAATAGAGCCCATCGACAGGCCGAGGAAGAAGAGCATCGCCCCCAGCCGCAGGGCCGCGGCCGGCGCTCGCGGCGCCGCCACAGTCACGACGGCGCGGAAAAGCGCGCCGCGAATGACGACGGGGTCATCGTTGAACCGGCGCCGAGCGGCGACGATGACGCCGGAAGGCCCGTCGAGAACTCAACCGCTCAAGGCTTCGAAATGCAGCCGTTCGAGGCTCTTGGAGAAGAGCCGCGAGGCGTCGAGACGGTTGACGCCGAAGGATTCTCGGCCGAAGCGCGAGGTCTCCTGGAAATCCTCGAGCCCCCGGCCGAGAAGCCGCAGGGCGCGGGCTTCGCTGAACGGCTCGAGTCCGGGACGCCTTTGGCGGCGCCGCGCGACGAGACGGCGGGCGAGCCGATTTCGATCGACCCTTCGGGGTTCGGCGTGGTTGAAGTCGGGTCCGCCGAAAGCGCCGCATTCGAGCCGACCGAGCAAGATCACGAACTCAAGGCGCGGCGCCAGGACGAGCGCGACGAGGAACACGATCGCGCGCGCGAAGAGTCCCGTCGGCAACCCTCGCCGGACGACGACCACGAAGACGAGCATGACGACGAGGTGGATCACGTCGAGCATATCGGCGGCGACGCGATGGAGGAAGTTCCCTACCGCGCCGCCCGCTCGCGCCGACAGTATAAAATTCAGGAAGTGATCAAGCGCCGCCAGGTGCTTCTGGTGCAAGTCGTCAAGGAGGAGCGTGGCAACAAAGGGGCGGCGCTCACCACCTATCTTTCGCTCGCCGGGCGCTTTTCCGTGCTTATGCCCAACACCGCGCGCGGCGGCGGCATTTCGCGCAAGATCACCGACGGCGCCGACCGCAAGCGGTTGAAGGAAATTGTCCACGAGCTCGAGGTGCCGGAGGGCATGGGCGTCATTTTGCGCACCGCCGGCGCGACGCGCACAAAGGCCGAGGTCAAGCGCGATTTCGAATATCTGCTGCGCATGTGGGAGAGCGTGCGCGAGCTTACGCTGCGCTCCAGCGCGCCCGCGCTTGTGTATGAGGAGGGCTCGCTCATCAAGCGCGCCATCCGCGACCTGTACGGCCGCGACGTGGACGAGGTCGTGGTTTCGGGCGAAGCGGCCCATCGCGAGGCGCAGGACTTCATGCGCATGCTGATGCCGAGCCACGCCAGAAACGTCAAATTGCACCGCGAACCGACGCCGATCTTCGCCGAAGCCGGCGTCGAGGCTCAGCTAGACGCGATGTTCTCGACGCAAGTGACGCTAAAATCCGGCGGTTATCTCGTCATCAACCAGACCGAGGCTCTTGTCGCCATCGACGTGAACTCGGGGCGCTCGACGCGCGAACATAACATTGAGGACACCGCGCTACGCACAAATCTGGAGGCCGCCGACGAGGTGGCGCGCCAGTTGCGCCTGCGCGACCTCGCCGGGCTGATTGTCGTCGATTTTATCGACATGGAGGAAGGCCGCAACAACCGAGCGGTCGAGCGTCGCATCAAGGACGCCCTGAAAAACGACCGCGCGCGCATTCAAGTTGGCCGGATTTCGCATTTCGGCCTGTTGGAAATGTCGCGCCAACGCATTCGCACCGGCGTGGTCGAAGGCTCCACCGCGCCCTGCCCGCATTGCGCCGGCGCGGGCACGGTGCGCTCCACCGCCTCGATCGCGCTGCATGTGCTGCGCATTCTGGAGGAGGCTTTGGTGCGCAGCTCCGCCCACGACATCACTCTGCGCACGCGCGCCACGGTGGCGCTGTATATCCTTAACCAGAAGCGCGCCCATTTGCTGGATCTCGAGCAGCGCTTTGGCGTGCACGTCACGGTCGCGGAGGACGACGCCTTGACCGGCGCGAATTATCACGCGATCGAGCGCGGTGAACCCGCTTCTGGCGTGCGCGCGCCGCCAGTGCAGCATTTGCGCGTCGATTCGTTGAGGGCGGCAGACCTCCTCGAGGAGGAGATCGCCGAAGAGGAAATGGCGCCAGTCGAAGAGGCGGAAGAAGTTGCTCCGGAACCGGTTCGAGAGCCTCGGCGCGGCCATGCTCGAGGCGGTCGGACCGGATTCGAGCGCCAGACGCCGCCGCGTCGCGAAGTCGTCGAGGCCGAGGGCGTGGCCGAGACCGTCGCGGAGCCGCGCGGCGAGGACGAGGAAGACGCCGATGGCTTGTCGCGCTCGCGCCGCCGGCGGCGGCGGCGTGGTCGCGGCGGGGGAAATGGTCAGGTTGGGGAACAGGCTCAGCCCGGCGCGGATCAACCGTCCGACGAAGGCTTGGCTTTTATGGCTCATATAGAGGGCGTTCCGGCGCAGATCGAGGAAGGTCGCGCCCCGGGCCGCGAAGGGCGCGGTCGGGGCCGCGGGCGCGGACCAGGCCGCTGGACCCGCTCGACGCCGCTCGCCCCGGAATTCCGGGAGCCCGAGATTTTTCCAGTGGACGAAGGGGCGCGCCTCAGCGCCGGCTTTGTGTCGCCGGTTGAGGCGCATGTGCCGCAATTCGATCAAGCGGCGTCGACAGCAGTATCGCGGACGATAGAGATTAGCGAGCCCGTCGACGAGGCGGCGACGAAGGGGGGGGCCGTCGAGCCTCCCGTCGCGCCAGATCCCGCGCAAGCGATAGACGGACAAGGGACGGACGCGTCCGCGCATGCCGAAGCGCGGCCGGCCGTTCAAACCGAAGCTCTCCAGTCGGCGCCGGCCGAAACCGTGATCACCCAGGCCGATCCGGCGCACCCCAAGAAGGGCGGCTGGTGGCAACGCGCCATGGCGACGCTCGGCGGCGACAAGCGGTAATTAGGTCGAGCGGCTCAGCCAGGCGCTGAGCCGCTC
>JBAWEN010000368.1:0-8588 GCA_049591215.1 Methylocystis sp.
GACCAGCGGAGATAGCCCTGAAAGTTGAAATCATCGACGAGGTAGGAGCAGGCGCTGAGGACGAACAGCGCCGTCCAGACCACGAGGTCGAGCTTGATCGGATGCTGCTGCCCGTGCGCCGCCGCCGGCGTCTTGGCGGGCGCCGCATGCTCGACGGCCGGCGGGGCCGCGCCGCTCGTTAGCTCCATTTCCATATCCATGCTCGTTCCCCCTAGGCGTTGTCGGCGTTCTCACCAAAGATAGAAGAACGCGAAAATGAAGACCCAAACGAGATCGACGAAGTGCCAGTAGAGGCCCATGATCTCGATGATTTCATAACGGCCCCGGCGGCCGTTGAAGCCGACCCGTCCGGTGTCGTAATCGCCGCGCCAGACATTTATGCCGATGGCGATCAGGAAGATCACGCCGACCGACACATGGAAGCCGTGAAAGCCGGTGATCATGAAGAAGGACGAGCCGAACTGCTCGGAGCCGAACGGATTGGCCCAAGGCCGTACGCCCTCGCGGATCAGCTTGGTCCATTCGAACGCCTGCATCCCGACGAACGACGCCCCGAACGCGGCGGTGACCCACATCAAGATCGCGGCTTTGACGCGGTCATGAGCATAGCCGAAATTGACCGCCATCGCCATCGTGCCGCTGCTGGTGATCAGGATGAAAGTCATGATGGCGATAAGGATGAGCGGAATTTCCTTGCCATTGATCGTTAGGGCGAAGACCTCGCTGGGATGCGGCCAGGGCACGGTCGTCGACATCCGCACGGTCATGTAGGAAATCAGAAAGCAACTGAAGATGAAGGTGTCGCTGACGAGGAAGATCCACATCATGGTCTTGCCCCAGGAGGCGCTCTTGAACGAGCGTTGATCCGAGGACCAATCGGTGATCACCCCGCGCAATGGCGCCAGGCTATCTTGAGCAGGTCGTTCGTTCGACAAGGCCGGCTCAGTCGTCATGGATTCCATCCCCTCTCTTTTTAGGAAAGCAGCCGACGGCAAATGACGCCGAAATTATCGGCCCAGCCCGCGAGCATCGCGAACAGCAGAAGCCACACGAACAGCAGAAAATGCCAGTAGATGGCGCAGAGTTCCACGCTCGTCGCCAATTGGGCGCCACCGCGTCCGCTCCAGGCCGCGCGGGCCGTCCGGGCGAGCGCGGCCAGGCCGCCGACAAGATGCAGCGCATGCGTTCCTGTCAGCAGATAGAAGAACGCGTTGGCGGGGTTGCTCGAAGCATAAAGCCCTTGCGCCGCCAACTCCCGCCATGCCCACAACTGGCCGAGCAGGAACAATAGGGCGCATCCTCCGCCGACCAGCAGCCAACTCTTGACGTCGTCGGTTTCACGGCGATCGGCGGCGCGTCGCGCCAGATCCAGCGCGAGGCTGCTCGCGATCAAGACCGCCGTGTTGAACCACAAAATCCCGGGAAGCGGCGGCGCCTGCCAGTCCGGCGCGTCCATGCGCATGAAGAAGGCCGCGCACAGCAGCGAGAACAGGCAGCCGGCGACAGCGAGAAAAACCCCGAGGCCCACCTTTGCCGCGGGCGGGCGCGGCAATAACTCCGCGCCGGGAAAATCGGCGATCTCGCCTTCCTCCGCGAAGGACGATCGCAGCACGCCCTGCCGCGCCAGCCACCATAGAGCGACGGAGGCGATCAGGACGAAGAACAGGCCCATCACGCTCATGGCGAGTGCTCTCCCTTCAACGGCGGCGCGTTCTGCGGCAGGTAATCCTCCGGCGCGCCGGGCACGCTATAGGCGTAGGCCCAGCGATAGACGATGGGCAGCTCCTTGCCCCAGTTGCCATGACCGGGCGGCGTTTCCGGCGTTTGCCACTCTAGCGACGTGGCGCGCCACGGATTGCCCCCGGAGGGCTTGCCGTGGCGCAGACTCCAGAACACGTTGAAGAAGAAGATCGCCTGCGCGGCGCCCACGATCAGCGCCGCGACGGTGATGAAGATGTTTAGCGCGGCCGCGGAAGGGGGGACGAAGGCGGTCTCGCCCAGTTCATAGAAGCGGCGCGGCACGCCGACGAGTCCGAGATAGTGCATCGGAAAGAAGATCGCATAGGCGCCGAGGAAGGTGATCCAGAAGTGAACCTTGCCGAGCGTTTCGTCGAGCATTCGGCCCGTGATCTTCGGATACCAGTGATAGATCGCGCCAAATATGACCAGGACCGGCGCGACGCCCATCACCATATGGAAGTGGGCGACGACGAACATTGTCGCCGACAGCGGCACGTCGACGATCACATTGCCGAGATAAAGGCCGGTGATTCCGCCATTGACGAAGGTGACGATGAATCCGAGCGCGAACAGCATGGGCGTCGTGAAATGAATGTCGGCGCGCCACAGGGTGAGAACCCAATTATAGACCTTGATGGCCGTGGGCAGCGCGATGGCCAGCGTCGTCACCGCGAAGAAGAAGCCGAATAGCGGATTCATGCCGCTGACATACATATGGTGGCCCCACACAACCATGCTGAGAACGCCGATCGCGACGATCGCCCAGACCATCATGCGGTAGCCGAAAATATTCTTGCGCGCGTGCGTGCTGATTAGATCGGACACGATGCCGAAGGCGGGCAGGGCGACGATGTAAACCTCGGGATGGCCGAAGAACCAGAACAAATGCTGGAACAGGATCGGACTGCCGCCGTTGTATTTCAGATGCTCTCCACCCTCGATGATGCTTGGCATGAAGAAGCTGGTGCCGAGCGTGCGGTCGAGCAGCATCATGACGCAGGCGACGAAGAGACCGGGAAAGGCGAGCAGCGCCATCACCGCGGCGGCGAAAATGCCCCATACGGTCAGCGGCATGCGCATCAAGGTCATGCCGCGCGTGCGGCCTTGCAGCACCGTCACGACGTAATTCAATCCGCCCATCGTAAAACCGACGATGAACAGGATCAGCGACGCCAGCATCAGTATGATGCCGTAATCATTGCCTGGCGTGCCGGACATGATGGCTTGCGGCGGATAGAGCGTCCAGCCGGCGCCCGTTGGACCGCCCGGCACGAAGAAGCTCGCCGTGAGCACCAGCGTGGCGAGCAGATAGACCCAGTAACTCAGCATATTGACGTAGGGGAAAACCATGTCCCGCGCGCCGACCATCAGCGGGATGAGATAATTGCCGAAGCCGCCGAGAAATATCGCGGTCAGCATATAAACCACCATGATCATGCCGTGCATGGTGACGGCCTGGTAGTAACGGCTCGCGTCGATAAAGGGGATGGCGCCGGGGAAGGCCAGTTGCAGGCGGATCCCCCAACTCATCACCAGCGCGACCAGTCCAATCGCGATCGCGGTCCCCGCGTATTGAATCGCGATGTATTTCGCGTCCTGACTGAAAACGTAATGCGTCAACCAACTTTTGGCGTGATAAAGCTCGACGTCTTCGACCTCGGCGGGCGGCGGAAGGACATTTTCCTTTTCCCCTAGCGTGGCGTCGCTCATTGATCGCATCTCCTCTCGCGTTGCTTCCCGCCGGTCATATCGTCGACGGCGCCGCGCTCATTGGGCCGAGGCGCGGCGGTCGTGAACCGCCTCGCCCCTTCGCGATTGCGCGAAGGTCTGCTGCGCCGCGAGCCAGGTCTTGAATTCGTCTTCCGATTGGATAACGACCTTTGCGCGCATCTGCGGATGTCCGATGCCGCAGAACGCGGAGCACAGAATCTCGAACTCGCCGGTCTTTGTCGGAGTGAACCAGAAATAGGTGACGATCCCCGGCACCAGATCCATCTTGGCGCGGAACTCCGGCACGTAGAAATCATGCAGCACGTCGATGGAGCGCAGCAGCATTTTGATCGGCTTGCCGATCGGCAGATGAAGATCGCCGCTTGAAGCCAGGATGTCGTCCTGCCCGCGCGGATCGTTCGGATTCAGGCCGTAGGGATTATTGGCGTCGACGAAAAGCGTGTCCGTCGCGCCCAAGCGGTTGTCGGCGCCGGGAAAGCGAAAGCTCCACTGCCATTGCTGGCCCATGGCCTCGACTTCCATCGCCCCTTCAGGCACGTTTATGAACTGCCCCCACACGAACAAACCCGGCGCCAAAAGCGCGATGACGGCGATCGTGGTGCCGATCGCCAGCCAGCCTTCGAGCTTCTGGTTTTCGGGCTCGTAGGCGGCGCGGCTGCCTTCTTGGTGGCGGAAACGGAACAGACAATACGCCATGAACAAAATGACGGCGACGAACCCCGCCGTCGTAATCCAAACTGTCGCCCCCATCATATTGTCGATGTTGCCCCAGTTCGAGGCGATCGGGGTCATCCGCCAGGGGCTGAGAAAGTGGAACAACACTGACGCGGCCACCACCCCCACCATCATCAGCGCGACCAGCATTTTTCGTTGCCTCCGAAAGGAGCCTGAAGCGGGCGTCCCGTCTATCCCATATTAAGATGCAGTTACGCACGAAAATTGCGTTACGTCAAAACAACAGTTCCGTCAGCGCTCGCCGGCGCCGAATCGATTCCCCCGTTTTCGCGACTCCGCGCGGCTACTCGAGCGCATCCGTCAGAATGACGCCGCAAAAGGCTCCAAGCGCCCCGCCGGCTAACGCGCCGGGAAGGCCCACGACGACAAGACCGATGGAGCCGCCGAGCATGGCGCCGACGACGACGAGCGCGACCGCAGCCGTCGGAAAGCTGCCCTCCTGGAAGATGTGAGGCATGGAATCGTCTCCCCCTCGACGAGAACGCGCCGCGTTCTCGTTTTTTTGTGGAACTAGAGCGCTTCCGGGGAATGTGAAGCGGTTGAGAGAAATATCGCGGCTCGGGCTTGGGCGTGGCCAAAACAACAAAAAGCCCGCCGCTGGAGGCGGCGAGCTTGCGAATTCTCGTTTATCGCGCGGGTTACGCCGCGGCGGCCGGCAGCGCGGCCTTGGCCTGCTCGACGATGGCCGCGAAAGCGGCCGGCTGGTTGATGGCGAGGTCGGAAAGAACCTTGCGGTCGATCGTGACGCCGGCCTTGTTCAGCCCGTCGATGAAACGCGAATAGGTGATGCCGAATTCGCGCACGGCGGCGTTTAGGCGCTGGATCCACAGACCGCGAATCGTGCGCTTCTTGGCCTTGCGGTCGCGCGTCGCATATTGCATCGAGCGATCGACGGCGGCCTTGGCGGCGCGAATGGTGTTCTTGCGGCGGCCGTAAAAGCCCTTGGCGGCCTTCAGTGTTTTCTTGTGCTTGGCGTGGGACGTGACGCCCCGTTTGACGCGAGCCATGATCGAACTCCTTGCAGAAATCTTGCGTTATGTCGCTTGCGGGGGATTTTTGCCGGCTCAGCCGTTCGGCAAAAAATACTTCTTGATGTTGTCGCCGTCTGTCTTGAACAGAACGGACGTCCCGCGCAGATTTCTGATCTGCTTGTTCGTGCGCTTGATCATGCCGTGGCGCTTGCCCTTCTGGGCGTAGACCACCTTGCCTGTGCCGGTGATCTTGAAGCGCTTTTTCGCGCCGGATTTGGTCTTCAACTTGGGCATTTTGCTCTCCTGGGCTTTGAGCCCGTTAGTTTTTTCGCGCGCCGAAGGCCTTTCGGCGACGTTTGACGCGCGTTCGCTTGAGCGAAAAAAACCGCCCCGGCAGCCCATCACTGGCCGGGCGGTTTAGAGTGGCGCTTATAGGCCGAGCCGAGGACAAAAAGCAAGAGAGGCGCGCGTCGGCCGGTCGGAAATCGCGGCCAGTTCGCGACGGAAAGCAGATTTTCAACGCGCCATCCGCGTTGTAGGGTGGGCCCGATATGACGGTCAAGCCGTCGATGCGGGCGTCGGCCACGTTCGGTCCGGGCCTCCGTGGTCGAGGAAGCGAATTATCCAAATCCTCCGAATGCGGCAATCCGCGCCGCGGGGTGCTTTCGCGCGGATGCCGGATTGTCGGTCTCGTTGTTGATGGGAGTAAGAAATGGTGAAGAAGCACATGATAATGCTGGTGGCCGTGTTGGCCGCGGCGCTGAGCGGATGCGCCAGCGTGGACGCGGCGGACACGGAATCCATGTTGGCGGCGGCGCAGTTTACGATGAAAAAGGCCGATACGCCGACCAGGCTCGCCAAGCTAAAAGCCCTGACTCAGAATAAAATTACGGTGCACACGAAGAACGGGACAAATTTTTACATTTACGCTGACGCCGCCCAATGCCAATGCGTCTACATCGGCAACGAGGCGTCCTATCAAAGCTATCAGCGGCTCCGCATCGCCAAGAATATTGCCGACGAGCAGCAGGCGACCGCGGAAATGAATCAAGACGCCATGATGGATTGGAACGCTTGGGGTCCGGGTCCTTGGGAGCCGGGGTACTATTAATGATCGCCGCCGGGCGCTCGATTTTGAGCGTCCGGCGCCCGATTCCAGCACATGAGGTTGTCCACGTGAGGTTTTGAGTCTCGTCGCGTCCCGGCGCCGCCAAGGTCGCGCGCCGGACTTCCCGCTCATCGCCGGCGAATGGGCGGGGATGATGACGGCAGGCCGCCTGCTATGGCTCGGCCAGCCCTAATTCGCGCTGCTTTTTCTTGGTCAGACCGGATGAGACGATGCGATGCGATTGACGAATATGGCTTTTCAATTCCTCGTCCGAGAGTCCCGGCTCGGCATAGTGCTGGATCCATTTCAGGCCGCGAGACGCGAGATAAGGGGCAGGGCGCAGACCCGGCTGCTGCTTCAGCAATTCATATGAAATATCGCTTGTCTTGAAAGTGAAGGCCGGTTCTCCGTCCCCCCAACCACCAATGGCGAAAACCTTGTCGCCGACCTTCCACACATACGATCCTCCCCATTGGACCACATGGTTCGTGGCGGGAAGAGCGCCGCACAATGCGTTGAAGTCGTCGTAGGTCACCTGAGTCGTCCCGCGCTAGCGACACGGATGCATTCGCCTCATCCGGCGGCCGCGCGCTCAAGGGCGGCGATGTCGAGCTTCACCATACCCTGCATCGCCGCGAAAACCCGCCCCGAGACGGCCGGATCAGGGTCGGCCAGCAGACGCGGCAGAGTCTCGGGTACGATTTGCCAAGGCACGCCCCATCTGTCGCGTAGCCACCCGCACATGATTTCCGAGCCGCCATTGGCGGTCAACGCCGTCCACAGCCGATCCACCTCCGCCTGGTCGAGGCACTCGACCGAGATCGAGGCGGCGGTTCCGTAATTGGCTGGCGCGCCGCCGTTCAGCGCTTGGAAGTTCTGACCGCCGAGCGTGAAAGTCACAACGATTACGTCGCCCGCTTCCCCGCCCGGCCAACTCCCCGGCGAGCGCTGGATATGCTTGATGCAGGAGTCGCGCACGACAGAAACATAGAACCGGACGGCCGCCTCCACATCTTTCCCAAACCAGAGGCAGGTGCTGACGTTCGACATCGCCATGTCTCCTCCCTCCGATCAGCGACTAGCTAATCGTCAAGATTTTCGCCCTCTCGTGGATGGCCTCGAGCGTATCCCCGACGCTTTTGCCGAGTAACGCCGTGGCGAGAGGCGCGACATGGGGCAGCAGGCCGTTCGCCGGGTCCGCCTCGTCTTCGCCGACGATCTTGAACGAGAGTTTTTCGCCATTGGCGAGTTGGAGCTCGACGCGATGACCAAAGCGCACATGCGACTTGTTGGCGATCGGATGCACGATCTCGGCGCTGCCGCGGCGCGCCGTCCAATAGCGCAGTTCGCGCTGCGCCAGGGCCAACGCGTGCTGATCGTCGGCGTCCGTCGCGCGCAGAACCTGGGCTTGCTGGCGCGCCAGCTCCGCCTCGATTCGCGCATAGCCCTCCGGCGTCACGAGATTGCGATAGGCGCTGACCGGCCGGTCAGCGATGTCCTCGCGCACGATGTCGTCCTGTTCCCGGATAAAGGCGCTGCTCATGACTCTTACTCGCTTTGATCTATCTCAATAACCGTGGGACTTGTGATGCTCTCGCTTATGACAATGGGACTTCGGCGCCGAAAGCGCAATATGGGGAAACGCCTCACTGATAGAGGATTGCTATCGAGAGAATTTCGCTCGGTTTGGCGCGAAAGGGCGAAACGGGCTCGAACGACAGCCGCCAAGCACGCTACAGCCCCAAATCCTCCGGCGCTTTCTCCTCGCCGTCGCGCATCCCGTATTTATATCGCGACCACAGTTGCTCGTGGGCATAATAGAGCGCGATCTTAGCCGCCGCTTCCGTCGCGGTGATCGCCAGCGCGAGGCCGACGTCTCGCATAAAGCCTAACACGACGACGAATGTCAGAATGCTGCCCAGCACGCGCCAGGACAGCGCCTTGGCGAGGCTGCGGCGGCGCGTTTGCAGCAGCGGCGTCGGCGGCGTCGGCAGGCCCTCCATCGAGGAATAGCTCGCCTCCAGCAGCGCCGGGGCGCCGCGTTCCGAGTTTTGCGCCGATGTCACCATGCCGACCGCGACCGTCTCATTGGTGATGCGGTCGATAAGGATAAAGCCGCCGGTCTCGCGGTTTTCGACGTATGGATCGCAGACGACGACCGAGTCGAGCGTCAGCTCCGCCTCGCCGATCGCGTTGAAGGCGAGCGTCTCGTCCGCCGCGAGCAGGGGCGCCGCGAGGCCGGTTTCGATCTCGATGCGCGCGGTGACCGCTTTGACGCTCGCCGGCGTCGACTTCGCGCCGAT
>JBAWEN010000369.1:0-17800 GCA_049591215.1 Methylocystis sp.
GCGGCTCCTTGCCGAAGAACTGCTTGACGACTTCCTGCACCTTGGGCATGCGAGTCATGCCGCCGACGAGCACCACTTCGCCGATTTCGCCCGCCGACATGCCCGCGTCCTTGAGCGCCTTGCGGCAAGGCTCGATCGTGCGCTGGATCAGATCGTCGACCAGCGCTTCGAATTTGGCGCGCGTGAGCTTCAGGGCCATATGCTTCGGTCCCGAGGCGTCGGCCGTGATGTAAGGCAGATTGATCTCCGTCTGCGTCGCGGCGGAGAGTTCGATCTTGGCCTTTTCCGCAGCCTCCTTCAGACGCTGCAGCGCGAGCTTGTCCTTGGTTAGGTCGATGCCCTGCTCTTTCTTGAACTCGGCGGCGAGATATTCGACGACGCGATTGTCGAAATCCTCTCCGCCCAGGAAGGTGTCGCCATTGGTGGACTTCACCTCAAACACGCCGTCGCCAATTTCCAGAATCGACACGTCGAAGGTGCCGCCGCCAAGGTCGTAGACCGCGATGGCGCCGCTGTGCTTCTTGTCGAGGCCGTAGGCGAGCGCCGCCGCCGTCGGCTCGTTGATGATGCGCAGCACTTCAAGTCCGGCGATCTTGCCGGCGTCCTTGGTGGCCTGACGCTGGGCGTCATTGAAATAGGCCGGGACGGTGATGACCGCCTGCGTGACGGTTTGCCCGAGGTGGGCCTCGGCGGTCTCCTTCATCTTTTGCAAAATGAACGCCGAAATCTGCGAAGGCGAATATTGCTTGCCGGCCGCCGCCACCCACGCGTCGCCATTGCCGGCCCTGACGATCGAATAGGGAACGAGGCCGATGTCCTTTTTGGTCATCGGGTCTTCGAACGTGCGGCCGATCAGTCGCTTGATCGCGAAGAAGGTTTTCTCGGGATTGGTCACCGCCTGACGCTTGGCGGGCTGGCCGACGAGACGCTCGCCGTCGTCGGTGAAAGCGACGATCGAAGGCGTCGTTCGCGCGCCTTCCGCGTTTTCGATGACCTTGGGGCTCGACCCATCCATGACGGCGACGCAGGAGTTGGTCGTGCCGAGGTCGATGCCGATAATCTTAGCCATTGTTTTCCGGTCCTTCCATTAAATGTAATTTTTTTGGACCCCGTAGCGGTCCGACAGGAGGCGGATTCGTCACGGCTTATGCGTAAGCCCGTTTCGAGCCTGCCTCGCCTCGTCACATGAGATTGTGTTTGGGCCATTCGCCCGCAAGGGCGTCCTCGCATATCCGGCGCATATAAATTGAAGTGGACGCGCCGGCAAGCGGCGCCCGACAAGCATTGGCTCGCGCAAGGCCGCGCGGCCGACTTTGGCGAAGCCCGAAATTTACCAGCTTCCTTAGCCATGCCTGGAGTTGTCGAATTTTCTTAGCAAACCAGCAAAGGTTACGGCTCATGTTTTAGCGAACCCATGAAACTCAATGGCTTCGACGAAGGTTGTCATGACAAGCTCCAGGCAGCGCGTAGGCTTTTTTAGAAATCGGACTATCGAGGAGAAGCGAGAGACAACCCGTCAAAGGTCTTATGGGGACATTTGGGTGGATCCCGGAGAACTCGCGACCCCGATTTTCTGCAAGGTTCTGGATATTTCTCACGGCGGCGCCAAGCTCATGGTTCAGGGCGCGTCCATTTTGCCGGACACATTTGTCATGTGCATGGCGACTTCCAAACGCCATGCCAGGGTAATGTGGCGATCTGGCCAGGAAGTAGGCGTCGAGTTCGAGAAACGGGCGCGGAAACCCGAGCCGCGCTCGGCGCCGACGCCCGAAGCCGTTGACCTTGGCGGCGGCGAAGCGTCCGTCGACCAGTCGCCGGTGGTCGCGAAATCGGCATCGGGGAACGAGGGCGACCAATTGAACGTCGCGCTGACGCGGCTTCGTCAGCGCCTCGAAAAGATGAAAAAATGCTGATGCAACGCGGTTTCGTCGGCTGAGAGGAACTCTCGGACAGTCCGGCTGGCCTGCTTTCACGCCACGCGCGCCGCGATTTTCGGGACGACGCCGGGCGACCTCGAGCCGGCTCCATGACTTAAGTCAATAATATTTGATTTTTTGCCCGTTCGCGAGGCGGGTGGCAAATCGGCAATGAAATTGCTACAAGCTGGCCGCTTCAACCTGCGGACGCGGGGCCACTTCCCTTTCGAAAGCCATGAGATCCTATGCGCAGCGGCAAAATCGAGCGCAACACATCGGAGACGCGGGTTTCGGTCGCCGTCGACCTCGACGGGGCCGGAAACGCGCATATTTCGACGGGCGTCGGCTTTTTCGACCACATGCTCGACCAGATCGCCCGCCACGCGCCGCTCGATCTGGAACTGACGGCCAAGGGCGACCTCCACATCGACGCCCATCACACGGTCGAGGACGTCGGCATCGCCTTCGGCCAGGCGGTGGACCGGGCGCTTGGCGACCGCAAGGGCATCACCCGCTATGGCGACGCCCATGTGCCGCTCGACGAGGCGTTGACCCGAGTCGTCGTCGATGTTTCCGGTCGGCCGTTTCTCGTGTACGAGGTCAAATTTCCGGCGCAAAAGATCGGCGAGTTCGACACCGAGCTGATTCGCGAGTTTTTTCAGGCCGTCGCCGTGCATGCCCGCATCGGGCTCCACATCGAGACTCTGCGCGGCGTCAACAGTCACCATATCGCCGAAAGCGCGTTCAAAGGTTTCGCGCGCGCTTTCGGCAAGGCCGTGGCGATCAACCCGCGCGCGCAAAACCAGGTGCCTTCGACCAAGGGCACGCTGACCAGCTGAGGGAACAAGTCCATGGCCATTTTTACGGTGCATATTCCCGCGGCCCGCGCGGGCGAGGCGCCGTCGGCTGAAAAAATCGTTTTGCTGCGAGACGGCTTTTCGCTCCCCGCGATGCTGCTGGGACCTTTCTGGCTTGCGTGGAACCGCGCCTGGCTCCCCGCGATCGGCTGGACGACGCTGCTGGCCTTGATCGTCTTCGCCGGCGTGAAACTTGGCGCTTCCTCGGAGACGCTGTCGCTGGTGACCACCGCCCTCGCCCTCCTGCTCGGCTTCGAAGGCTCGCGTCTGGTCGCCTGGAGCTTGGCGCGGCGGCATTACAACGAAAGCGCCGTCATCATCGGCGAGACCCCCGACGAGGCGGAAGAGATATTTTTTTACAACTGGCGCGGGCCCGGCGCGGTCGCTCCGCCGCCTCCGCCCCCGCCGCCACCCATGGGCGCCAGCGAGGAGCCCAGCGTTTGACGACAGCCATTATCGATTACGGCTCCGGCAATCTCCACTCCGCGGTGAAGGCCTTCGAGCGCGCCGCGCGCGAATCGGGCGATGTCCGCGGCGACATTCTCGTAACCAACGATCCCGACGTCGTGCGGCGCGCCGAACGCGTCGTTTTGCCGGGGGTTGGAGCGTTCGCGGATTGCCGCCGGGGGCTTGCGGCGATTTCCGGCATGGACGCGGCGTTGATCGAGGCCGTGATCGACAACGGCCGGCCGTTTCTCGGCATTTGCGTCGGCATGCAGTTGATGGCGACGCGCGGCCTCGAACATGGGGAGACGCGCGGGCTGGACTGGATCGCCGGAGACGTCGAAGCGATCGAACCCGCCGATCCCGCGTTCAAAATCCCGCATATGGGATGGAACACCCTGAACCTCGCGCGCCCGCACCCTCTGTTCGCCGGCATCAAAACGGGAGAGGAAGGGCTGCACGCCTACTTCGTGCACTCCTATCAGCTAACGCCGCGCTCGCGCGAAGATCTGCTGGCTGCCGCCGATTATGGCGCGCCGCTCACCGCCGCCGTGGCGCGAGAAAATCTCGTCGGCGTTCAGTTTCATCCCGAAAAGAGCCAACGGCTCGGTCTAGCTCTTATCGCTAATTTTTTGAGGTGGCGTCCGTGATTCTGTTTCCCGCGATTGATCTCAAGGAAGGCCAGTGCGTGCGGCTCGCCCAGGGCGACATGACCCGCGCCACGGTTTTCAACGACGACCCCGCCGAACAGGCGCGCGCCTTCGAGCGACAGGGGTTCGAATATCTGCATGTCGTCGATCTCGACGGCGCCTTCGCCGGAGCCCCTCGCAACGCCAGCGCGGTCGAGGCGATCCTCGCGGCGCTAAGGATTCCCGTGCAGCTCGGCGGCGGCATTCGCGAAATGCGCACCATCGCCCGCTGGCTGGAAAAAGGCGTGGCGCGCGTGATCATCGGCACCGCGGCGGTGAAAGACCCCGCTCTGGTGCGCGAGGCCGCGCGGCTTTTTCCCGGGCGCATCGCCGTCGGCATTGACGCCAAGGACGGCATGGTCGCGGTCGAAGGGTGGGCGCGCACCACGCGCGTGTCGGCGCTCGATCTTGGCCGCAGCTTCGAGAACGCGGGGGTCGCCGCGATCGTTTATACCGACATCGCGCGCGACGGCATTCTGAAAGGCCTCAACATGGAGGCGACGCTGGCGCTGGCCGACGCGCTGACGATCCCCGTGATCGCCTCGGGCGGTCTCGCCTCGCTGGAGGACGTGGAGCGACTGACCCGGCCCGACTGCGCGAGACTCGCCGGCGCCATCACCGGCCGGGCGCTTTATGATGGCAGGCTCGATCCGCCGCAGGCGCTGGCGCTTATTCGCGGGGCGGGTCGAACGGCGCAGGCGGCGTCATGAAGCCTGACGAAGCCATCAAGAGTTGGACTTCTCGCGCCGGCGTCGTGCGGGTTCAAAACGCGCTAAATCCTTTGCTCTGGACAATGGCCATCATTGTCCCGACCAGTTGGATCGCCGCGTATTTTTTTCGTGACGACGCCTTGCTGAAATATTTCTTCACAGCGTTCGGCGCATTGCCTGTCTTGATGACATTAATCGCCTATTTCATTTATATGTTCCGAGACCCAAAGCGCCTGCAATCCGAAGATTACCAACTCCGCCATCAGGCTCTCGAATTTTTGGGTAAGAAAGACGCTCAGTTGGAGATAGTCCAAGTCGTGAACGAGACACCCAGATTAGAGATCGAAAAGCGACCGCGAGGGGGCAACCAATGACTCGTAGAACCTACTTGCTTGTCGTCGCTGACCCTCTTTTCTTACCCAACTCGCGAGAAAAGACTGGGTTTTCGTTGCTCGATGTTCTGGAAGGAGACGACTCGTTCTATGGATTCGACAATACGATCTTCTTGAACACGATCGTCGAAATCGATGATTTGACGCATCGCTTGCAGGATGGGCCTCTTAAAGGCACGCATTTTTTCCTTGCGGATATCGCCGATACAAATCGCGCGGGAAATATGACCCCACAATTCTGGGATTTCCTTCACTCAGAAGACGCCTCGTCTTCGGCCGCCTGATGCTCAAATCCCGCCTCATCCCCTGTCTCGACGTAAAGGACGGACGCGTCGTCAAGGGCGTCAACTTCGTCGATCTGCGCGACGCCGGCGATCCCGTGCAATGCGCGATCGCCTATGACGCCGCCGGCGCCGACGAGTTGTGCTTTCTCGACATCACCGCGAGTTTTGAGAATCGCGGCACGCTGCTCGATGCCGTGCAACGCACGGCGGAGGCTTGTTTCATGCCGCTGACGGTCGGCGGCGGCGTGCGCGCGCTCGACGACATCCGCAATCTGCTGCTCGCCGGCGCCGATAAGGTTTCAATCAACTCCGCCGCCGTCTCGAACCGCGACTTCGTGCGCGCGGCGGCGGAGAAATTTGGCGCGCAATGCATCGTCGTGGCGATTGACGCCAAGCGAGTCGGAGAAAGCCGTTGGGAGATTTTCACCCACGGCGGACGCCGCGCGACGGGCATTGACGCCGTGGAATACGCGCGCGAAGTCGCCGCTCTCGGCGCCGGCGAAATCCTGCTCACCTCGATGGACCGCGACGGCGCCAAATGCGGCTTCGACATTGAACTCACGCGCGGGGTCGCCGACGCCGTGGGCGTCCCGGTCATCGCCTCGGGCGGCGTCGGCGAACTCGATCATCTGGTGGCCGGCATTCGGGAGGGACACGCCAGCGCGGCGCTCGCGGCGTCGATCTTTCATTTTGGCGAATATTCGATCCAGCAGGCCAAGCACCATATGGCGCGGGCCGGCATTCCCATGCGTCTCGACGGGCTGGAGGCGGCATGAGCTTTTCGCTCGATGACCTCGCCGAGATCATTCACGCGCGACGCGGCGCCGCGGCAGAAAAATCCTACACCAAGAGTCTGTTCGAGGCCGGCGTTCCGCGCATCGCCAAAAAATTCGGCGAGGAGGCCGTCGAAACGGTCATCGCCGCGCTGGGGGACGACAAGTCCGCGCTGACGGGCGAAGTCGCCGACGTGCTTTATCATCTCCTTGTGTTGTTGCAGGCGCGCGAGATCGCGCTCTCCGACGTGTTGAACGAATTGCAACGCCGCACCAACCAGTCCGGACTTCAGGAAAAAGCCTCGCGCGGTGACCCGCGATGAATCCAAGAGAAAAGGCGGTCCCGCGAATGTCGGACGAAGGAGGAATCGCCTCGCCCTACCGACATTTCACACGCGCCGAATGGGCGAGCTTGCGCGCCGATACGCCGCTGACCTTGACGCTCGAGGATCTTGCCCGGCTAAAATCGCTCGACGATCCGATTTCGCTCGAGGAAGTGATCGAAATTTATTTGCCGCTGTCGCGCCTTCTCGCGCTCTATGTCGCGGCGACGCAGGGGTTGTTCAAGGCGACGCAACGCTTCCTCGGGGCCGAGGATGGCAAGGTGCCCTACATCATCGGCGTCGCCGGCTCGGTCGCCGTCGGCAAATCGACCACCGCGCGCATATTGAAGGCGCTGCTGTCGCGCTGGGCCAACACGCCGAAGGTCGAACTCGTCACCACCGACGGCTTTTTGTTGCCCAATAAGGTGCTCGAGCGCGAAGGGCTGATGGACAAGAAGGGCTTTCCCGAGAGTTACGACAACAAGGCGCTTCTGCGCTTTCTATCGGACGTGAAAGCGGGGCGCGGCAATATCGAGGCGCCGGTCTATTCGCATTTGACCTATGACGTTGTCGAGGGCGAGAAGCTTGTCGTCGACCGCCCCGATATTTTGATCGTCGAAGGCGTCAACGTGCTGCTGGCGCCGCGCCCGCCGCGCGACGGACGGGAAGTGCCGTTCGTTTCGGATTTTTTCGACTTCTCGGTCTATTTGCACGCCGACGAGGCCGTGCTGGAACAATGGTATATCGACCGTTTCCAGCGGTTGCGGCTGACCTCGTTTCGCGATCCGCGATCCTATTTCCGCATCTACGCGGATCTGAGCGAAGCAGAGACGACGCGCGTCGCCAAGGACATCTGGGAACGCATCAACCTCCAGAACCTGCATCAGAACATCGCCCCGACACGGCCGCGCGCCAGCTTGATCCTGACCAAGGGCGCGGATCACCATATCGCGGAAGTGGCGCTGCGGAAGCTGTAACGCCCGCGGGATATTGTAGCTGGCTCGACGAGCGGCTCAAATGGCGCCAGAGATCCAACGCAGCAGTTCGCCCTTGGGAGCGGCGCCGACCTTTTGCGCGACGGCCTTGCCATCCTTGAAGACGATCAGCGTGGGGATCGACCGGATGCCCAGTTTGCCCGCGACATTGGGGCATTCGTCGACGTTGACCTTGGTCACCTTCACCTTGTCGCCAAGTTCGGCGGCGATTTCCTCCAGCGCCGGGGCGATCAGACGACAAGGCCCGCACCATTCGGCCCAAAAATCGACAACGACCGGCTCCGTGGCTTTGAGCACATCCGTGTCGAAGCTGGCGTCGGTGACTTTATGGGTGGTCATGTCGGTCGTTCCTTTCGGCGTGAGCCCGGAAGTTAAGAACGCAGGCCGCTTGCGTCAAGCGCGGATACAGCTTTAATCCCGCCGCCGCCGCGCGAGACTCGAAAATTCGATTTCCAGCCAGCTTGCTTCATCTCGTAAAATCGCCAACTCGCTCGATGGCGCGGGACCACAAACGATCTGCTCGTTTTTTGGGCTCGCGGCCGCGGCCGCGCCTCTGATGGATTCGCCGTCGCCAACTACATAAAAGCAGCGGAGAAAATCGGCGAGCCTTGGCTCGTGTCGAAAGAGGAATTCATGCTGCGTTCGACCGCCTCGACGTGGCTGGGAGCGGCGGTCTTACGGCGGAACAGCTGTCGCGTTCCCGCATCCACGAGGGCGCGCACACGAATCCTCATCGTTGAGGCTCCGGCTTCTTCACGCCGCGCGAAGCGGCGGGCGGCGCGAGGTCTTTACGCGGTCCGACCACGCACGCGTCGCTCGTGAATTTCGCGGCGCCGGTGTATGAAGGACCATGCGCCCACAACAGCCGGTTGAACCCGCCCCCGCCAAACCAGGCGAGCCCGACGCCACCCCCATGCTCGCGGAGGCGGCGGATTGCGCCCTTTGCATGAAGCCCGCCGCGCTCTGCGTCTGCGATGGCGTCGCTCCGATAGACAACAAGGTTGAACTGCTCATATTGCAGCATCCGCAGGAGCAGGACAGGCTGCTCGGAACAGCCCGGCTCGCAACACTGCATCTGGCCAATTCGGTGTTCAAGATCGGGCTGTCATGGCCAAGTCTCGCCAAGGCGCTTGGTCGGCCAGCCGATCCTTCCAGATGGGCGATACTGCATCTCGGTTCGACGAAAAGCAGCGAATTGCCGAAGGACCGAGAACTCGTGGTCCTCGACAAGAAAGGAGTCGCGCTTCCCGATCAGGATCGCGCGCTGGCCGGGATCAAGGGCGTCGTGATTTTCGACGGCACCTGGGCGCAGGCGAAGACGCTTTGGTGGCGAAACGCCTGGGTGCTGAAGGCCAACCGCCTGGTGTTGAACCCGCGGCGCTCCTCGCTATACGGGCAACTGCGTCGCGAGCCGCGCCGCGAAGGGCTCTCGACCATCGAAGCCGCCGCCTTGACGCTTGGACGGATGGAGCAGCGTCCGGAAATCGAAACATCTCTGAGCGCGAGCTTCGCGCGAATGCTGGAGCGCTACCGGCAGGCGCTCTCACGCGGCGAATTGAACGATCAAACCGCCGCCTCGACGTCGAAAAGCGTCGGCGGGGGCCCGAGGAAGCGACGCAAAGCGATCTAATCTCGCTTCATACGCAAAAGAGCGCCTTCGTGTTCGACTTCAGCGAACATGAAGGCGCTCTTTGACTCCGCCGGAGCCGGGCTCAGGCGGTGATGCGTTCGTCGGCCTCGCTGGGTTCGCGCAGCACGTAGCCGCGCCCCCAGACGGTCTCGATATAGTTGCGGCCATCGCTGGCGTTGGCGAGCTTTTTCCGCAGCTTACAGATAAAAACGTCGATGATCTTGAGCTCGGGCTCGTCCATGCCGCCGTAGAGATGATTGAGGAACATTTCCTTGGTCAGCGTCGTGCCCTTGCGCAGCGAGAGCAGTTCGAGCATCTGATATTCCTTGCCCGTCAGATGCACGCGCGCGCCGCTCACCTCGACCGTCTTCTGGTCGAGATTGACGATGAGGTCTCCAGTCGTGATGACCGATTGCGCGTGGCCCTTCGAACGACGCACGATCGCGTGGATTCGGGCGACGAGTTCGTCCTTGTGGAAAGGTTTGGTGAGATAGTCGTCCGCGCCAAAGCCCAGGCCCTTGACCTTATCCTCGATCCCCGCAAGTCCGGAAAGAATGAGAATCGGGGTCTTGACCTTGGCGATGCGAAGCGTCCGCAGCACCTCATAGCCCGACATGTCCGGGAGATTCAGATCAAGCAGGATAATATCGTAGTCGTAGAGTTTTCCGAGATCTATGCCTTCCTCGCCGAGATCGGTCGTATAGACATTGAAGTTCTCGGACTTAAGCATGAGCTCAATGCTCTGAGCCGTCGCGCTGTCATCTTCGATTAGTAGAACGCGCATGTTGGTTCCCCACCCAGCCCCGTCGGAGTCTCTATAAAACCAGCCTGTCGTCGCATTACGACGGCGCTTCGCCGAAATATCGGGTTGAGCGCCTCGCCTCAGCTATTCACTTAACGTTAATCGGCAATGGTTAAGAAACCCTCACCATCTCACGCCCGCCCTTGGAACTCTTAAGAAAAAGAGGCGCCTGCCACTCCGCGGATGGAACCCTTCCGGCGACGAGAATTATATGGCGGAACCGCCGACGCGCCACACCCTACTCGGGCTGCCAACCGCCTTGGTCGGAGCGTTCCGGCGTCGCATCGATCCATCTCGCTACCGAATCACTATCCTTTGTATGTATAACGCGGGACGCCCGCCGCGTGAATCCCGTCCGTCGCGTCGCGAAAGCGCGCAAGCGCTCCGCGCGACTGACATGACGCGACTGACTTCGTGCAATTGACTTGGCGCAATTGACTTGCCGCAATTGACTTGGCGTAACCATTTCCCCTATATGCCCGCTGCGGCGTCGCCTCGCGAGGGGCGGCGTTCGTGTCTTTGAGCGCGGGCGCCCAGCTTGTGATTCGCCGCGCTCGAAGCCTCCAGCCAAAGTTCCAGGGTGTTCCGGCAAAGAGTTTTGTCGCGCGAACCGGACATGAGGCGGAGGATTTGGTTTGGCGCGGGCGCGCCGACGAGGGCGAGCCGAAACGGGGGCCTTGCGTTCCCTTAAACTTGAGAAAACAGGAACGAAAACAAATATTTCGTTCTGGTCGCGAGTGGAGAGCAGCGGTGAAGAGAACATATCAACCCAGCAAGATCGTGCGCAAGCGTCGCCACGGATTTCGCGCCCGTATCGCGACCGTCGGCGGGCGCAAGATCATCGCGGCGCGGCGCGCCCGCGGCCGTAAGCGCCTTTCCGCCTAAGCTCGGACCGCAAACTTTTTTCACACCGGGCGGACGGACCAAATGATGACGGACGTCCCCAGCGCGCCGCCGCCAAAAGCCGCCGCGCCGCGAAGATTGCGGCGGCGGAAAGAGTTTTTGCGCGCCGCGGCGAGCGGTCTGTCGCGCCAGGCTGGCTCGTTCAAGCTGCAGATGGCCATTCGCGAGGATGATCCGGCCGGCGCGCCGCGATTCGGCGTCACGGTCACCAAGAAGGTCGCGGGCGCGGTCGGCCGCAATAGAATTCGGCGCAGGCTGAAGGAGGCGCTGCGCGCAAGCGGCGCCCTTGCCGCCTGTCCCGGACGCGACTACGTGATTGTCGCCCGAAAGCCGGTGCTAACCGCGCCGTTCGCCGAACTGACGACTCAATTGGCCGAAGGGCTCGCGCGGCTAAGCCGCGCCTCCGTCGCCTCTCGCCCGAAGAACCCAAGGAACAGGCCCCTCGCGCCATGACCCAACACACCAAAAACCTGCTCCTCGCCGCCGCGCTGTCCTTGGCGTTCATTGGTATTTGGGATCATTTCTATGCTTTCCCGCAGATGGACAAGCAGCGCGCGCAGGTGATCGAACAGCAGCGCGAGAGCAAGATTCCCAAACTCGGCGCGCCGGAGAGAGCGGTCGAAGCGGCGAAGCCAGCGCTCGTTCGAACCCGCGCCGCGGCGTTGGCCGACAGCCCTCGCATTTCCATCGACACCCGGTCGGTCACGGGGTCCATCGCGCTGAAAGGCGGGCGCATCGACGATATTTCGCTGAAGAACTACCGTGAGACGGTGGATAAAAGCAGCCCAATCATCGTCCTGATGTCGCCCGAAGACGGGCCGGACCCCTATTTCGCCGACCTCGGCTATTTGACCGCCGCGATCGAACAGCCGCCGCTGCTGCCGACCACCGAAACCTTATGGACGCCCGACAGCGACAGCCTGACGGCGATGCATCCGGTCACATTGTCGTGGGACAACGGCCAGGGCCTGCGCTTCAAGCGCCGAATTTCCGTGGACGACGACTACCTCTTCACCGTCGAAGAGAACGTGGAGAACACTGGCGAAAAGCCGGTTTCGATCTTCACTTACGCGCGGGTGACGCGCGTCGGCCACCCCAAGGGTTCAGGATATGCCGCGCTGCACGAGGGCTTCATCGGCGTTATCGGCGAGGATGGGGCTCAGGAAGTCAATTACGACAAGATCGAAAAGGAGCCGCACGGCGTCAAGACCTTCAAAGGCCTCGGCGGCTGGGTTGGCTTCACCGACAAATATTGGGGCGCCGTCGTGGCGCCCGATCAAACGGCGCCGCTGGAAGCGCGCTATTCGTCGGTCGGCGGCGCGGTGAAGACCTATGAAGCCGAAACGGTCAGCGAACCGAAGACGATCGAGCCCGGCAAATCCGCCGAGACCCTCGTCCATGTCTTCACCGGCGCCAAGAAGGTCGACATCCTCGACCGCTATAAGGTGGATCCCGGCCTGAAGCGCTTCGATCTGCTGATCGATTGGGGCTGGTTCTATTTCATCACGCGGCCGATGTTCCGGGCCATCGAATTCCTTTCCAGAATATTGGGCAACTTCGGTCTTGGCGTGTTGGCGGTGACGGTGCTGGTGAAGCTCGCCTTCCTCCCCATCGCCAACCGCAGCTACCAGTCAATCGCTAAGATGCGCTCGATCCAGCCCAAGATCAAAGCGCTCAAGGAGCAATACGCGGACGACAAGCACAAGTTCAACATGGAGCAGATGGAGCTCTACAAGCGCGAAAAGATCAGCCCGCTCGGCGGTTGCATTCCGATGCTGCTTCAAATCCCCGTGTTCTTCTCGCTCTATAAGGTTTTGGTCGTCACCATCGAAATGCGGCAGGCGCCGTTCTTCGGCTGGATCAAGGATCTTTCGGCGCCCGACCCGACCAATGTCTTCAACCTTTTCGGCTTGCTTCCCTACGATCCCACCCATGTGGCGTTCTTTGGCCCTTACCTCGCGCTCGGGGTTTGGCCGCTGCTGATGGGCGTGACGATGTGGCTCCAAATGAAGATGAACCCGGAGCCGACCGACGAAATCCAGAAGACGATGTTCAGTTGGATGCCGGTGATGTTCACCTTCACCATGGGCGGCTTCGCCTCGGGATTGGTGATCTACTGGACCTGGAATAATTCGCTGTCGATACTCCAGCAATGGATTATCATGAAGCGCGCCGGCATAAAGTTCGAACTGTGGGACAATCTGCGCAGGACATTCGGCTTCGCCTGAATTACGGCGGCGCGCGATAAAGATCACGCGCCGCTTCTCTTTTGCCGCTCACTTTAGGCGGCGCTGGATTTCCCGTGACCGATCCCGCCGAACACGATTTCACCGAAGACGGGCGCCTGCTGTTCGCGGGCCCCTGCGAATTTATATTCGCGAACGCCAAGCCGGACGATCTGCCGCTGCTCGGGCCGGCGGAAATCGCCTTCGCCGGACGCTCCAACGTCGGGAAGTCCTCTCTTCTCAACGCCCTCACCAATCGCAAGACGCTGGCCCGAGTCTCGAACACGCCGGGGCGCACGCAGCAACTCAATTTCTTCGCGCTCGGCGGAGCCTCGCCCGATCTGGCGCGCCTGCGTCTCATCGACATGCCGGGCTATGGCTACGCCGCCGTGGGGAGGGCGAAAGTTTCCGCCTGGTCGTCATTGATCCGCGACTATTTGCGCGGGCGGGCGACGCTCGCGCGGGTTTTCGTGCTGATCGACGGACGGCGCGGCGTCAAGGATCTCGACGAGGAGATGTTCGACCTGCTCGACCGCAGCGCGGTGTCCTATCAGATCGTGCTGACCAAGCACGACGAACTGAAGGTCTCGGAGCGCGCGCAAGTGGTTGAGGCGACCCGGGCGGCGCTGGCCAAGCGCCCGGCCGCCTATCCGCGCATCGTCTTCACGTCGTCGCACGCGGGCGAAGGCATAGCGGAGCTGCGCGCCGCCATAGCCCAGCTGCTTTACGAACGAAACGCTTGAAATTCCGCCGCGCCCCGGTCTAACCGCGGCGCAAGCCCTCGAGCTTGGGAACCGCGACATGACCGACACCAGCCAGGACGGCGCCCTGCAGCAAGCTAAAATCCTGATGCAGGCGCTGCCGCATATGCTGCGCTACGACGAGGCCATCGTCGTCGTGAAATATGGCGGCCATGCGATGGGCGACGATGAAGTGGCGCGCGATTTCGCGCGCGACATGGTGCTGCTGGAGCAATCGGGCGTGAACCCCGTGGTCGTGCACGGCGGCGGTCCGCAGATCGGCGCCATGCTGAAAAAACTCGGCATAGCCTCGCAATTTTCGGACGGCCTGCGCGTGACCGACAGAGCCACCATGGACATCGTCGAGATGGTGCTCGCCGGCTCGATCAACAAGCAGATCGTCGGCTTTATCAACGCCGAAGGCGGCCGCGCCATCGGCCTGTGCGGCAAGGACGGACGCATGGTCACCGCCGCCAAGATGGCGCGCCCCGCCAACAGCGCCGGCGACCAGATCGATCTCGGCTTCGTCGGAGAGGTGACCAAGGTCGACACGACGGTGCTCGATCAGGTGCTGGGACGCGAACTGATCCCGGTGCTGGCCCCAATCGCCCAAGGGCCGGGCGGCGACACATACAACATCAACGCCGACACTTTCGCCGGCGCCATCGCCGGCGCCCTGGGCGCCAAGCGACTGCTGTTTCTCACCGACGTGCCCGGCGTGCTCGATAAGGACAAGAAGCTCATCGAGCAATTGAGGGTCGCCGACATTCCCGGCCTCATCGCCGACGGCACGATCACCGGCGGGATGATACCGAAGGTGGAAACCTGCATGTATGCGATCGAGCGCGGCGTGGAGGGCGTCGTTATTCTCGACGGCAAGCTGCCCCACGCGGTGCTGATCGAACTCCTGACCGACCACGGCGCCGGCACGCTGATAACGAGATGACCCGCGAAGGCGCGAAGCCGATGCCTTCTTCCTCAGACATTGAATCCGCCGCCAACGTCGAGGCCAAGCGCATCGCCGCGTCCTTCGCTTCGATAAACACTTTCGTTTTCGATCTCGACAATACGCTTTATCCCGCGTCAAGCGATCTTTGGCCAGAGATCGACGACCGCATAACGCTGTTCATGATCCGCCTGTTCGGGCTCGACAGCCTGTCGCTGCGCGCGCTGCAAAAGCATTATTATCTGCGCTACGGCACGACGCTGCGCGGGCTGATGACCGAGCACGGCGTCGACGCGGAAGTCTATCTGAGCTATGTGCACGACATCGACCGCTCGTCGCTGGCCCCCGACCATACGCTCGCCGCGGCGATCGCCGCGTTGCCGGGGCGCAAGCTAATCCTCACCAATGGTTCGCGCGACCACGCGCTGAAAACCGCCCGGCAACTCGGGATAGATCATTTATTCGAAGACGTATTCGACATCATCGCCGCGGACTTTATCGCCAAGCCGGACGAAGGCGCCTACGCGCGCTTTTTCGACAAGCACGCGGTGGAACCGCGACGGGCGGCGCTGTTCGAGGACATCGCGCGAAATTTGGTCGTCCCGCATCTGCGCGGCATGACCACCGTGCTTGTGACACCGCCCAAAGGCGAGGAGCGCGAGCGGGAGGCCTGGGAACTCTCCCATGGCGCCGAGCCGCACGTCGATTTTGTCGCCGAAAATCTCGCCGCGTTTCTCGAGTCGATCCCGTCGCGGTGAAAGCCGCGGCGCGCCTCAACTTCCGTCGACCCGCTCGCGCAAGACATTGGAAGGTTTGAACGACACCACGAGACGCGCCGAGACTTTCGCGCCCTCGCCAGTCTTAGGGTTTCGGCCGATACGCTCGCGCTTTTCGCGCACGCTGAAGGTGCCAAATGACGATAGTTTCACGTCCTCCTGAGTGACGACACAGTCAAAGATTTCGTTCAAGACCATTTCGACCGCAATGGCGGCCTGCGTGAGGGGCAACCCAACGGCGCCCTGGACCGCCTTGGCCAGATCCGCGCGAGTGATTGTTTGCGCGCTCAACGTCATATCTCCCCATCATTTTTGCGCCGACCGGCGCTTATGCTCCCAATCTTCGTCCCTGAGATTTTTAGTCCCTCGCATCTTCGACCAGAAAAGCTTAGGGCGACGGCCGCGCCCAATAGGCTTTTCTGAAAAAGACGTCGACGCTTCTCGTTAGCGACAAGAGGAAAACGACGAACGCCGAAGGGTTTTTAAAGCGCAGGCTTGAAATCGGCTACACACCGGAATGTTCCAGAAAAGAACACAAAAATCAAGTCTAGTTCGTAACTTGTCGTTAATTGTTAAGAATAGCGGCGCTCTTTAAAAAAGATGTTTAATCGCACATACTTACCAGCGCAGAAGCGCGGCGCCCCAAGTGAAACCGCCGCCCACGGCCTCGAGCATTACGAGATCGTTTTGCTTTATGCGGCCGTCCGCGGCCGCCGCCGCGAGCGCCAGCGGAATTGAAGCGGCCGACGTGTTGCCATGGCCTTGCACGGTGATGACCACTTTTTGGGGCGCTATTCCGAGCTTGGCGGCGGACATGTCGATGATGCGCCGATTGGCTTGATGCGGCACGAACCAGTCGAGATCCTCCGCGGTCAAACCCGTCGCCGCGAAGGCGTCCTTCACGACGTCGGTGACCATGCCGACCGCGAAGCGAAACACTTCCTTGCCCTCCATGCGCAGATGGCCGACCGTTTGGGTCGCGGATGGGCCGCCGTCGACGCGCAGCTTGGAGCGATGGCGCCCGTCCGAGCGCAGATGCGTCGTCAGCACGCCGCGATCGGAGTTGTCGCCGGCGCCTTGCGACGCTTCCAGCACGACGGCGCCGGCCCCGTCGCCGAACAACACGCAAGTCGAACGGTCGGTCCAATCGATGATGCGCGAAAAAGTCTCGGCGCCTATCACCAAGGCGCGCTTATGCGAACCGCTGCGCAAAAATTTGTCCGCGGTCGTCAGCGCGAAGATGAAACCCGAGCAGACCGCTTGCAAATCGAAGGCGACGCCATGCGTCATCCCGAGCATGGCCTGTATCTGCGTGGCGGTGGAGGGAAATGTGTAATCGGGCGTCGAGGTCGCGACGATGACGAGATCGATATCGGCGGGGGTGAGCGCGGCATGGGCCAACGCGGCGCGAGCCGCCTTCTCGCCCAGCATCGACGTCGTCTCGCCCGCCGCGGCGATGTGTCGCTCCTTGATGCCTGTGCGCTGGACGATCCATTCGTCGCTGGTGTCGACCATCTTGGAGAGTTCGTCGTTGGTGAGCACGCGCTCGGGCAAATAGGCGCCGACGCCCCGCACCACGGAACGTGTCACGCTAAATTTCTCTGTCACGGATCATATTCCTGCCGAAGGCCGCGAAGAGGGAGCGGAGCTGTCGCTCGTCTCTTCCAGCGAAGCCGCGTTGTCATGTTCATGGGCGATGGTCGCCGCGTCCCGGATTTTCGCCAGCAGTTCGTTGCGCACCATCTCGTAGCCGATTTCGACCGCGCGGGCGAAGCCGATCGCGTCCATCCCGCCATGGCTCTTGATGACGACGCCGTTGAGGCCGAGAAAAACCCCGCCGTTGATGTTGCGCGTATCGAGCTTGGCGCGCATCTCCTCGAAGGCGCCGCGCGCGAGCAGCGCGCCGAGCCTGGTCAGCAGCGAGCGGCGCATCGCGTCGCGCAGCAGATTCTTGATTTGCGTCGCCGTGCCTTCGGCGGTTTTGAGCGCGATGTTGCCGGCGAACCCCTCGGTCACCACGACATCGACCACGCCCTGGCCAATACTGTCGCCCTCGACGAAGCCTTGATAGTCAAGATTGGGCAGCCGCGCGTCCTTCAACAGCTTCGAGGCGGCCTTGACCTCCTCGACGCCCTTGATTTCCTCGGTTCCGACGTTGAGCAGGCCGACCGTCGGCCGTTCGACGTGCAAAATGATGCGCGCCATCGCGGAGCCCATGATCGCGAGGTCGACGAGATGCCGAGCGTCCGCGCCGACCGAAGCGCCGAGGTCGAGCACGACCGACTGGCCGCGTTGCGTCGGCCAAAGCGCGGCCAAGGCCGGTCGGTCAATGCCGGGAAGAGTGCGCAGGCAGATTTTCGCCATCGCCATCAGCGCGCCGGTATTGCCGGCCGAA
>JBAWEN010000370.1:0-1683 GCA_049591215.1 Methylocystis sp.
GTTTTCGTCGTCATCGAACAGAACGGCGGAACCTGGGGCTTCGCGCCGAAGCTCACCAAGACCTTCGATATCGCCGGCCATCGCGACGACTTCATCCTCGGGGGCCGCGTTTGGGGCGGATCGTCGACCGACAATTGGTTCGACAACTACAATGGCGCGATAAGCAATCCCTACGGCGGGATCCCCGCGAATTTCGCCAACGCCGCCTATTCGTTCCCGCCCTATACATTCAACGGTCTCGCCCAGTTCGGCGCGGCCAATTCCTGCTTTGGCTTTTGCGGCCTGTTCGTCAACCCCGGCTTAAATCCCCAGCTTCGCAACAATCGGATGACGGCGCTCAATCTCGAAGGCTATTTCGAGAACCGCTTTCACATCGCGCCCCAACTGATATTCATGTTCGGCGCGAAGATATTCTCCGACACGCGCCGTTATTCCGAACTGGGCGGCATCCCGTTCGAACCCTTGGCGAACACTTCCGAGATCGTCTATCGGGGGCTCGATCCCAAGGTCGGACTGATGTTCGAGCCCCAGAAAGACTTGCAATTCTTCGCCGACTTCACCGGCAGCCGCGACGTGCCGGACTTCACCGATCTGACGCAAGGGGTTTTCCCGCCGCCAAATTATGGCGGCTCGACCATGACGCCGCTGAGCGAGCAAAAGGCGTGGACGGGAGAGATCGGTTCGCGCGGGCGCTGGGACCGTTTCACTTGGGACGTGACTTTCTATCACTCCGACCTCCGGGACGAGTTGCTGAAGTTCAACACCGATCCCGGCGCCGGCATACCCGCGACGACCTTCAACGCCAAGCACACAATGCACCAGGGCGTCGAATTCGGGGCCAGCGTCGAACTACTGCGCGACATCGCCGCGCCCGGCGACGCGCTCAAGCTGTCGCAGGTCTGGACCTGGAACGACTTCCGCTTCGTGAACGATCCCATCTACGGGAACAACCCGATCGCCGGCATTCCGCTCCATGTGTTGCGCACGACGCTGGCCTACAGCCGGCCGGACGGACTCTATTTGGCGCCATCGCTCGATTGGGTTCCGCAAGGCGCCTATGCCGACTATATGCACACGCTGGAGGCGCCCGGCTATGCGCTGCTCGGCGTGCAAGCGGGAATGAAGCTGCCCTATGGTTTTTCGATCTACGCCGACGCGCGCAATTTGACGAACCAGCGTTACGCCAGCGACGTGACGACGATCATCGACGCGCGCGGCCAGAATCCCGCGGTCTTCTACCCCGGAAACGGACGCGCGATCTACGGTGGGCTCCGCTGGTCTTTTTGATGTAAAATCAACCGCTTGTCGCTTGGCCCCGGCCCCGCGCGTCGGGGCGGAGGCCGACCCGGCGCCGCTATTTCTCCAGCTTCCCCTTCAACTCATAAAGCGCCGCGAGCGCCTCGCGCGGCGTCAGCGCGTCCGGGTCGATGGCTTTCAGCGCCTCTCGCAACGGGTCGCGCGTTTTCAACGGCGCCGGCGCGTGCGAAAACAGCGGCAGATCGTCGATCGTTTTTTCGAGCGGCGCGCGCCGATCACCCGCCTCGAGCCGCGCCAGAATTTTGTGCGCGCGAGCGACGACGCTTTTAGGAAGGCCAGCCAATTCAGCCACATGCACGCCATACGAGCGATCCGCCGCGCCGGCGATCACCTCGTGCAGAAACACAATTTCACCAGCGTGATCCG
>JBAWEN010000371.1:0-3479 GCA_049591215.1 Methylocystis sp.
TCGATGCCCGGCTCCAGTTCGACGAAGGCGCCGTAGTCGGTGATGTTGGTCACGCGGCCGTGGAACTTGGCGCCGATCGGATATTTGGCTTCGATGCCCTGCCACGGATCCTCGAGCAACTGCTTCATGCCGAGCGAGATGCGATGCGTTTCGTGGTTGATCTTGATGATCTTCACGCGCACCGTCTGGCCGATGGTCAACACCTCGGACGGATGGTTGACGCGCCGCCATGCGATGTCGGTGACGTGCAACAGGCCGTCGATGCCGCCGAGATCGACGAAGGCGCCGTAATCGGTGATGTTCTTGACCACGCCGTCGATCACCTGACCCTCTTCGAGGTTGGCGACGATCTCGTGGCGCTGTTCGGCGCGGCTCTCCTCGAGCACGGTGCGGCGCGACACGACGATATTGCCGCGGCGGCGGTCCATCTTGAGAATATGGAAGGGCTGCGGCACATTCATCAGCGGCGCGGCGTCGCGAATCGGCCTGATGTCGACCTGGCTGCGCGGCAGGAAGGCCACGGCGCTGTCGAGATCGACGGTGAACCCGCCCTTGACCTGATTGAAGATGACGCCATCGACCTTCTCATTGTTTTCGAAGGCTTTTTCGAGCTTGACCCAGCTCTCCTCGCGGCGCGCCTTGTCGCGCGAGATGACGGCTTCGCCGAGCGCGTTTTCGATGCGCTCGAGATAGACCTCGACCTCGTCGCCGACCACCGGAGCCGGGTCGCGGCCAAAGCCGGTGAATTCCTTGAGCGCCACGCGCCCTTCGGTCTTGAGGCCGATGTCGATGACGGCCACGTCTTTTTCAATCGCGACGACGCGGCCCTTAATGACGGAACCTTCGAAAGCGTCGGAGCCGCCGTAGCTCTCATCGAGCAGAGCGGCGAAATCGTCGCGCGTCGGCGCGCGCTGTGTGTTTGCGGATGCCATTGTGTCTCCTGGGGGGCTCCATTTAAGGAGCGGCGCCGGCGGGGTTGGCGTTAAAGGGAGCTCCCGGCTCTCGGACGTTTCTCGATCGCGCCGTGTCAAAGCGACAGGCGTTTCGAGACACGAAAGTTCCAACGAACTGGCCGGCGCGGCCCGAGGGTCGAAAGACTAAGGCGATGGTCGAAACCCATCAAAGCGAAAAAACGCCTCTCGGGCCTCCCACGACATAAATATTGAATCGCGGCAGGCTTTCAATATCAGGCGTCGCCCTTTTTCGCAACTGCGGGGTTTGCATGGGTGGCGGGTCGGTTTGAATGAGGCGCGATGATTTTGCCCTGGCGGCGTCGCCGTCGACACACCATAATAGCAAAATGGCCCAACCTGACCGATTCACATTCCGGATTCTACCGGACCTTTTAGGCGTCCGCCGATTCCGCTGGGCGGTGTGCGAGGGTGAACAGATTCACCTTCGCTCCATGCAATCTTACGCCACGCGCCGCGAGGCTGAGATTGAAGGGGGTAAGGCGATGCTGAGGTTCGCGAAGACATGGCCTGACCATAAATGACCGAAAAACATCGAAAACGCTCCGCGACACAAACCAACTCGCCAAGTTCGTTGTGGATGGGCGACTGACGAAGCTACATCGGTCGATGTCGCGAACGAATATCTCTATGCCGCCGTCGCGACGATCACGCTCGCGACCACCGGCAAGCGCGTGCGTAGCCGCTTTGACCGCGAAAACCCCGCGGCTCGCAGCAGCGCGCCGATCTCCTCGAAGGTCCGCGGCTCGCCGCGACCCATCGCCAGCGTATAAAAGCCGTAATAGGCGTCGAGCGGCTCCACCCCCTTTTCGCCGGAAATCGCCTCGATGATCAGCAGCGTCCCGCCCGGCGGCAAGGCGCGCCGCACATTGCGCAGCAAGGCGAGCGCGCTGGCGTCGTCATGATCGTGAACGATCCGCACCAGCGAGATGAGGTCCGCGCCCCGCGGCAGGTCGTCCTTGAGGAAATCCCCGCCAGAAATCCGCGCGCGGCTCGTCAGTCCCGCCGCTTGGAGACGGGCGCGAGCCCGCTCCGCGACCGCCGGCAAATCGAATAGTTCAAGCTCCAGCGCGGGCGCCTTCAAAGCCGCCTCGGCGAGGAAAACGCCTTCGCCGCCGCCGACATCGAGCAGGCGCCGATGTTTTTCGACTGGATAGACGGCGAGCGCCTCGCGCGCCACCATCGGCTGCGAGGCCGCCATCAACGCGCTGTAGGGGCCGACTTCCCCAGCGCTCAGAGCGCTTGGCCGCTCCGCCGCCGAATAGGGCCAGTAGCGCGCGAGGGCGGTCTCTTCCCCGCCGCGCAGCAGCGCCACCGGGTCGCGCAGATCGGCGTAGAGCATGGGCTGATGTTCGATCAGCGCCAGCGCCTCGGGACTACCCAGCAGCGCCGCGCCGAGCCGGCCGAGCCCGTATCGTCCTTCTCCACGCCGCCGAGCCAGCCCCAGCGAGGACGCCGCGTCGAGCAGCCGCCGCGCCGCGTTCTCGGACAGGGCGGTTTTCGCGGCGAGTTCGTTTATCGTCAGCGGCCCGTCCTTGAGCAGATCGAACAGACGCAGTCGCACGCAGGCGAACAGAACCTGCGAATAGACGAAGCCGGCGCAAAGATCGAGCATGGCCCGGCTGCTCCGCCGCGCGATCCAGCGCGTCAGCGGATTGCCAAGGCTCCAGCGCTGGAAGCGCGGGTCGGCGATGAGTCGGTCGCGCCAACCGCGCAACCGATCGAGCGGCGAGAGAGGTGTTTGCTTGACGGGCATTTCGCGAATTCTTCCGCAATCGCGCGCCCGTCATCGGCGTCGCCGAGCCCGAGCGCGAATGAAACGCCGCCTGCTACCATGAATCGCCGCGACCCGCGCGCCCTTTATCGCTTCCATTCAGCCCGCGGGCATGAGGGACGTGACGCCCTCACGCCTAGAGTCCAAGCCGCTTCAACCCTTCCTCGTAGCTGATGGCCTCATAGGCTTGGTCGTATTTTTCCGCGCCGTCGACGATCACGTCGATCTTCTCGGCGGTGTCGAATTTCTTCATTTTCGTCTTGTCGAGGTAGAGAAAGTCGATCAACTCATTATAGACGGACGTATCGTCGATCGGCAGCACATAGAGCGACACATCGTTGAAGCCGATCTGATAGCGCGAGGCGCGATCGAGGTCGCTGACGTAGATGAAATATTTTCCGTCCGGCCCGGCGCTGTCGCCGAGCATTTCGACCAGCGCGGGAATCTGCTTGTAGGATTCGAGCGACCCGGCGAGAAAGGACAAGGCCGTCTCCCCGTCCCGGGCCGCGGCAAAGGCCGCCGCGAGATTCACCGGCGGGTCGAGCGAAACGGCGATTTCGCCGCGAAATCCAAAACGTCCTGCATGATTCGTCGGAGCCTTATGGGCGGGCTTCAGGAGCCGGCCCTCGGACTCGAGGCGGCCGAAGGCGGTAGATTCGATGGCGGTCATTGTAAACTCTCTGGTTTCCGCGAAGTCCCAAGACATCCTGGGACTTTGCCGGCCGATGGGATTG
>JBAWEN010000372.1:0-3273 GCA_049591215.1 Methylocystis sp.
GGCCATTCCGAGCCCAGCGAAGCTTGATCCCGACGCATCGCAATTCCATCGCGGATCGGGTAGGATCGAGCCAAGACCCCGAGCGCGGACGTTCGCGCTCTGACCGACGAGAAAAACCGTGCCCGAAACATCCGCCGACATCGCCGCGCTGCCATTCGAAAAAGCCATGCAGGAGCTCGAGGAGATCGTCGCCGCTTTGGAGAAATCCTCCGTTTCGCTGGACGAATCGGTGAAGCTCTATGAGCGGGGCGAGGCCTTGAAGAAGCGTTGCGACGCGCTGCTCGCGCAAGCCGAGGCGCGCATCGAGAAAATCACGCTTGGCGAGAATGGCGCGCCCAAGGGCGTCACGCCGCTCGACGTCGAGTAAGTCCCCGCGACGCGACGGCGACGCGGGCATTTGCTAAACAGCTCGAAACGAGCCAATGTCGCTACTCCCCATCGCTCCCTTGGAGCATGTCCGCGCGTCAAAAAAATGTGCCAATTGCCGAAGGAGCTACGCGATGACCGAGGTGGATACCAAAGAGCCAGAATCGGAACTCAGCACCGGAGGCTTTCTCGCCCGCGACTGGCCATATCTTGTCATGCTGGCGCTCGGCGTTATCGGGGTCGCCGTCGCGAGCGTGGCGGGCGGCTCCATGATGGCCTATTGGGAGATACTCGTTCCAGTGTTCGCCGCCGTGTGCGTGTGGACAAGGGCGCGCGAAACGCACCCGAAGCCAGCGTTGTCGCGCCTCGTCACGGTGGAGGCTCTTCACTGGGGCGCGGTGTTCATCGCCATGCAGCTCGCATACGTGCCAGATGTGAAGAGCATGATGAACGCCGACGCCAGCGCGCTGATGGTGCTGACCCTGTTGGCGCTGGGAACATTCACCGCGGGCGCTCAGCTTGGAGCATGGCGCATCTGCGTCGTCGGCGTCGTGCTCGCGCTTGGCGTGCCCTTCATCGCCTGGCTCGATCGGGCGACCTTGCTGATCACCATCGTGGCCGTCGCTCTCGCCGTCCTCGCCACGTTTATTTTCGTGCATCGCCGGCAGAGCGCGCCAGCCGAGAGTTCCCCCGGCTAGTCCACCTGCTCTTCCTTGGCCGCCCTCAGCGACAGCCGCTGCACGCGCGCCATGAATAGCCAGGAAACCAGAAGCACCAGCGGCAGGGAGAGCGCCGTCGTCTCTTCGGCGGTCACGCCGGTGGGCAGCCAGCCCGCGTCCTTGGCGCCCTTCGCGACAAAGGCGGTCAGCCCGAGTAGATAATAAGCGAGCGCGGCGACCGACAGGCCCTGCACGATGCGTTGCAGACGCATCTGCAAGCGCGCGCGGCGGTTCATATCGTGCAGCAGGTCGCGGTTCTGGCGTTCGAGCTCGAAGGTGATGCCGGTGCGCATCAGATTGATCGCCCGCTCCAACTGGTTCGACAAGCGCGCCTGACGCGCTTCGACCGCGTTGCAGGTTTCTATCGCCGGGTCGAGCCGCGCGCTGAAAAAATTGGTGATTGTCACATATTGGCTTTCCTTGGCCTCCTGCAGCAGATCCAGCCGATTCTTGACCAGCGCGTGATAGGCGCGGCTGGCCCCGAAGCGAAAAGCGGCGCGGGTCGACAGCGCCTCGCTGGCCGCCAGCAAATCCGATAGACGCTTGAGCAAATCCTCGTTGGTGCGCGCATCCCGCATGCGGCTGAGCGCGTGGGTGATGCCGGAAAGCTCGTGCTCCATCGCGCGCAGCTCCGGACTCGCCCGCCGCGCCTCCGGCAGGCCGAGCAGCGCCATGACGCGGTATGTTTCGACCTCCAGCGCGCGCTGGGCGATGCGGCCCGCCTCCAGCGCGCTCACGCCGCCGGATCGGATGACCAGCCGCGTGAATTTGGCCTCGTCCAGGGCGAAATCCGTCAGCACATGGGCCGCGCCCTTGGCGACGCCGATCACGCAAAGACTTCGCGAATCGAACCGGCTCGCCAGTTCCTCCACGCTTTGCTCGCGGCCGACGACGCAAAGATGCGCGGCGACGATCAGGCGCCCGGCCGGTCGAAATCTTATCTCCCCCGCGCCCAAGGGATCGGGATGCGAGAAAGGCGCGGCGGCGTCCAGCGACGTGGACCAGGTGTAGGTGGTGAATTCGGTGTGCTGCTCCCAGCGCAACGCCCAATCGCCGAGGGTCATGAATTTGAACTTAGAGTCTCCCGCCGCCGCGCAATCTGGAGAGGCGCAGAGCTTCTCGATCTCCTCGCGGTCCGCGCGCGCCTCGTCCTCGTTGGTGGTGAAAGCGAAATGATAGACGCGGCGGGGCGTCTCCATCGGCACGAAGGGGCGCGCATGCAGTTCCGCCAGAACCGCCGCGCGCGACTCATGTTCCACGAAGGGCGTGTTGGCCTCATTCATACTTTCGTCCCATCAAGTAATGACGCTCGGCGTTTCCCGGCCCAAACACGTCTCGACGCGGGCGAGGCGGCGCGACAGGTCGATAAGGTCGCCCAGCGCCGCCTGTGTCTCCAGGTCCTGGCGCGCGACATCGGGCTCGAAGCGCTCGATATAGACGCGCAAGGTCGCGCCGGCGGTGCCGGTGCCGGACAGGCGGTAAACGATGCGCGAGCCGTCGGTGAACATCACTCGCAAACCCTGATTGGCGGAGTCGGAGCCGTCGACCGGATCGTGATAGGCGAAATCGTCGGCGGTGGCGACTTCGAGGGCGCCAAATACTTCGCCCTTGAGCTTGGGAAGTTTTTCGCGCAGCGTTTTCATCAGGTCATTGGCGTTGGAGCTGTCGACCTCCTCGTAATCATGGCGCGTATAATAATTGCGGCCGTAAGTCGCCCAATGTTCGCGCACGATGTGATCGACGCTCTGGCGGCGCGCGGCGAGTATGTCGAGCCACAGCAAGACCGCCCACAGCCCGTCCTTCTCGCGCACGTGATTGGAGCCGGTGCCGGCGCTCTCCTCGCCGCAAATCGTGACGAGGCCGGCGTCGAGCAGATTGCCGAAAAACTTCCATCCCGTCGGCGTCTCGAACAGCGGCACGCCAAGCGTTTGCGCGACGCGATCGGCCGCGCCGCTGGTCGGCATGGAGCGGGCGATCCCGACGACCCCTCCTTTGTAGCCTGGCGCCAGATGCGCGTTGGCGGCGAGAATGGCGAGACTGTCGGAAGGCGTCACGAAGCGCGAGCGCCCGATGATGAGATTGCGGTCGCCGTCGCCATCCGACGCCGCGCAAAGATCGGGCGACGCCGGCGACATCGCGAGATCGTAAAGATGCTTGGCGTAAACGAGATTGGGATCGGGGTGATGGC
>JBAWEN010000373.1:0-4247 GCA_049591215.1 Methylocystis sp.
GGCTTTGAGCGACACAACGGAGGGCAGCCGCATTTCAAAGGATGGGCTTTTGACCACCTTGTCGTATTCGGAGACGATGTTGACCCGGTCGAGGAAGACCGCCTTGATCGCGTCCTGCCAGCCCCACAGCGACAGCGGATAGTAGCTCAGCGGACGAAAGTCGGCGTTGAGCACGAGCGCCGGGCACGCCTGCGGCGAGACATTTTGGCTGCGAAAAGGAACGGTCACGCCACGCGCCTCTCATCTGGACAAGAAGGGGTCTGTCCCGGATCGCTCGGGAATCCCTCACGAATGTCTTGGGATAGTCTATAGCCAGGATGACGCCTTTGTGAAGGCGCCTAAATCCTCCGCGGGAAATTGGGCGAAAGGCCCAATTCTTGCGCCTTTCGCCCAAGAAAAGTCCGTTTGCCACAAATACATCGTTTCCGGCGCCGCGGCGAGACTCATTCCAAACGCCAGCGATCCATTCGCTCTTGGCTTAACCTTAACCATTACTCGCCGGCGAAGGCTTCCGTCTTGCTGCATTGACCTACAAGATCGCTCAAACCTTCGGGTCTGCTCCTAATCGAGACGGTCTTGTGTCAATTGGAGGCTTCCTTGTCGCTCACGGCCGATCGAGTTCGGATAAAGCCAGCGTCCGGCGAAGACGCGCCAAATGCTCAGCTTCGAAAGGCGCCGCTTCGTCGCGGCGGCTGGGGCGAGAAACTCTCGCACCGAAACACCGCCTTGGCGCGCGCCCTGTTGGCGGTGGCGGTGGCGCTGATCGAATTGTCTGTCGTGTTCTGCGCGGCCTTGATCACCGAGACGTTCTATCACGGCTTCGCTCATGGCTGGAGCGGTGTGATCCCCCCGAACACGCGCCTTTGCTCACTCGTCGCGCTGCTATTTGTCCTCTCGAACGCGTCGCGCGGCGAGTATCGCATCCCTGATTTTCTCGCGTCGCGCGTGAATGGCTGGCGGTTGTTCACCGTCTGGAGCACCAGCTTCCTGATCGCGCTGGCGTTTAGCTTCCTCACCAAATCGACCGGCGAATTCTCGCGCGCCGGCGTGGTGTTGTTCTATGTGGCGGGCTACGCCGCGATCTATGTGACCCGTCTCGCGTCGCGGCATATCGCGCGGGACGCGACGGCCGCGGGGGGCGTCGCTTCTCGGCGGGTCGTCCTTGTCGGCTTCGAGGAAAGCGTCAAGACCTTCACTCAACGTTATCAGCCCTCGGCCAGCGGCATGAACGTCGTGGCCGCCATCGGCTTGCGCGACGAAGCTGAATGCATCGACGACGATCTCGCCTTGGCCGCCGCGACGGCGCGCATGCTGCGGCCGGACGACGTGTTCATTCTGGTTCCGTGGTCGCAAACGGAAGTGATCGACAGTTGCGTCACGACTTTTCTGCGCGTGCCGGCGCAAATTCATCTCGGTCCCGAGCGCGTGCTGGATCGCTTCGTCGACGCGCGGATCGACAAGATCGGGACCATCTCCAGCCTGAGCCTCGGCGGCCACCCGCTCGATCTGGTCGAGGTCATCGTCAAGCGGCTGTTCGATATCGTTGTTTCGGTCGCGGCGCTGGTGCTCCTGTCGCCACTGCTGGCGCTGGTCGCGGCCCTCATTCGCCTGGACAGCAACGGTCCGGCGCTGTTCACGCAACGTCGCTACGGCTTTAATCAGGAGGCGTTTCGCATTTTTAAATTCCGCTCCATGACCACGATGGAGGACGGACGCGATATCGCCCAGGCGAAGGTTCAAGATCCGCGCATCACGCGCATCGGCCGCTTCATCCGCCGCTACAATGTGGATGAACTGCCGCAGCTTATCAACGTCCTGCGCGGCGAGATGTCCCTCGTCGGCCCGCGTCCGCACGCGCTCGTGCATGACCAGTTGTTCGAACGCAAGATCGCCCTCTATGCGCGCCGGCATAATGTCAAACCGGGCATCACCGGGTGGGCGCAAGTCAACGGCCTGCGCGGCGAGATCGACGGCCAGGAAAAAATCCGCCAGCGCGTCGAGCACGATCTCTATTACATCGACAATTGGTCGCTGCTGTTCGACGTGTGGATCATCTTTCTGACCGTGTTTTCGAAAAAAGCCTATCGCAACGCTGTTTGAGACGCTCTGGTCGCCGCGAGCGCGACAAGGAGACTGGCCGCGAGCAAGGCCGCCGCGAGGAAATAACTGGCGCCCGGAAAAATCCGCGCGCCGATGCTGGCGGCGAAAATTTGCGTGAACAGCAACGGGCCAATCATGCCGGAGACCCCGCGCAGGCTGGCGAGCGCGCCCTGCAGCCGGCCCTGCTCCGAGGCGCCCTTGAAGCGCGTGGCGAGGCCCTGGAAAGCGGGATTGGCCATCGCCCACAAGGCGATCAGCGGCGGCGCCGACAAAAACAGCCAGTCGTTCGACGCGAAGGCGTAGACCGCGAAGCCCAGCGCGCCGAAAGCCAGCGCCACGACGAGGGTTTTGCGTTCGCCCAGCCGCGCCACCGCCAGCCGCACAAGCCCGCCCGAGACGATGGTTTGCGAAACCCCGACTATCGTGAGCGCCCAGCCGGTGGTTTTGGCGTCCCAGTGATAGCGGTAATCGGTATAGAGCACGAACAGGCTCGGCAGCGACTCGTGCGCCAGATAGGACAGGAACACCGCGCCCGCGAGCATCGCCAGTTCCCGCTGGGCGCCCAGCAGTTTCAGCGCGCCAAAAATATTGGCGCCGCGCCAAGCGATCCGTGACGCGCGCTTTTCCTCGGAGAGCGACTCCGGCAGGATGAAGTAGCCGTAAAGCGCATTGAGGAGGCTCAACGCCGCCGCGGCGTAAAACGGCAGGCGCAACCCGTAATTTCCGAGCACGCCGCCGATCGCCGGTCCCAGAATGAAGCCAAAGCCGAACGCCGCGCCAAGCATGCCGTAACGCCCGGCGCGCTTTTCCTCGGGCGTTATGTCGGCGACATAGGCGCTGGCGGTGGAGAAGCTCGCGGCGGTGACGCCGGAGATCAGCCGGCCGATAAACAGAAACGGCAGCGAAGGCGCCAGCGCCATGAAAATATAGTCGAGCCCAAGACCGAGGTTGCTGGCCAACACGATCGGGCGGCGGCCGAACCGGTCGGACAAGGCGCCGAGCACGGGCTGAAATAGAAATTGCATCAAGGCCCAGGAGAAGCCGAATATTCCGACGACGCCCGCCGCTCCAGAAATATCGCCGCCTTCGAATTCGGTGATGAGCTTGGGCAGCACGGGGATCATCACGCCGAGCGCCAGCATGTCCAGCGCGACCGTGATGAGAATGAAGATGAAAGCGGCCTGGCGCCGCCGCGTCGAGATTGTCAGCATATTCGCCCGCCGCCTTGTCGTTCGCCATTGTTAGAGGCCCCGATAACAGGGAACGGGACGTGGGCGCAATGCGGCGTCGCCCGTTGCGCGGCGACGCTGGCCATTCCCGCCGCGACTGGTGTATTGTCTCTTTTAAGAGAGCCATTGAAATATGCGTCGGACGTCGATTATCTCCTCGCTTAAGCGACTGGCTCGAAGCATCACAGGCGGATTGCGCATGAACCGATTCGAACGACAACCCCAGCCGGCTGTCGAGGCCGAGGTCGAATATCGCGACGGCGACTACCGCATACGCAAGGCGGGAGCCTTCGTGCGCTGCGCGGTGACCGGCGAGCCCATTCCGCTCGATGAGCTGCGCTATTGGAACGTCGACCGGCAGGAGGCCTATAGCAGCCCCGAGGCGCGCTTAAAGCAGCTCGCCGGCAAACGGCCTTCATAACCGCGCGGTTCGCGCCCGCGCCAAAAAATCCGCGAGCAGGCTGATCATTTCATCGGGCCGCTCGAACACCAACGTAACAGACAAAATTTCGAGATCGCCCCCGAGACCGTCGAGATGCGAGCCGATCCGCGCGGCGTCCTTTTCCGTCGTGACGAGAGCCGCGCGAAGGCGCTTCGCCTCCCGCGCCAGCGCCGCCAATTCGCGCGGCGAATAGCAATGATGATCGGGAAACCAGCGGCAGCCTGCCATTTCGGCGCCGATTTCTTCCAAGGTGTCAGCGAATTTCGCCGGCCGGCCAATCCCCGCGAAGGCGAACACCCGCGCGCCCGCGGTACGCGCCGCGACGGCCGGGTCGGGCGCGAGACGCGCGCGGAAATCGGGCCTGGCCAACGGTTCGCGCGATCGCCTGCCCTCGCCGATCACGATAACGAGGTCGGCCGCCGCCAGTTGCGCCGCCAGCGGCGCGCGCAGTGGCCCGGCGGGCGGGCAAAAACCGG
>JBAWEN010000374.1:0-6595 GCA_049591215.1 Methylocystis sp.
ACGACGCTTGTGTTCGGCAGGCGCTGTTTGAGCGCCCCGTAAATGTCGGCTTCGAGCGTTTCGTCGAGCGCGGAAGTGGCTTCGTCGAGGAAGAGCCAGTCGGGCTTCGCGAGCAGCGCCCGCGCGATCGCGACGCGCTGCTGTTCGCCGCCCGAGAGGCGTTGAGCCCAATTGCTTTGCTCGTCGAGTTGGCCTTGGAACTGGGACAGCTTCGCGGCGCTCAGGGCCGACTTGATCTCATCGCTTGAGTACGCGCTGGCCTCGTTGGGATAGGTGAGCGCGGCGCGAAGCGAACCGATCGGTATGTAAGGCCGTTGCGGGAGCAGCATCAGGGAGGCGCCCTTCGGCGTTCCGATGCTTCCTTCGTAATAGGGCCATATGCCCGCGATGGCGCGAAACAGCGTGGACTTGCCGGAGCCCGAAGGCCCGGACAGCAACACGGATTCGCCCTTGGCGAGTCTGACCCCCTTGGCGTCGACGATGCGCCGCCCGTCCGGCAGCATCAGCGCGAGGTTCAGCGCGATATCGGATTTCTCGGTCGGTTGCGCCGCGGGTCGCGACATGAGTTCGTCGGCGCGCTCCGTGGCGGCGTCGAAGGTGGCGAGACGATCCAGCACGGATCGGTAATCGGCGAGATAGGTGTAATAGTTGACGATGAAGTTCAGCGCGCCTTCGACCTCCGCGAAGGCGTCCAACGTCTGTCTCACGACGCCGAACTTGATCTGGCCGATCAACATGAAGGGCGCGACGACGGCGAGCGGAAATATCCCGGACAATTGATGATATGTCGCGGTGAATGTGACGAGCCTCTTGCGCAAGCCGATGATGTCGAGATAGTTCGCGACAATCGCGCCAAACCGCTTTCCAAGCGAGGCGCGTTCGGTTGTCTCGCCGGACAGTAGCGCGACCTGTTCTCCATATTCGCGCATGCGCGCCAGCGCAAAGCGGAAATCGGCCTCGCGGCGCTGGCGCTTGAACATCAGCCCGGTCAGCGGGCGGCCAATCCAATGTGTCGCGAGCGTTCCGCCCAACGCGTAAATCAGCGCCACCCAGAACAACCATCCCGGCAGCACGACCCCCTTGGCGATAGGGAAGGCGAGCTGCGCGGAAATACTCCACAGGAGAATGGAATAGGAAACGACCGAACTCAGGGTGGAGATCAGCAGAATCGTGAAGGAATAAATGCCGTAACCTTCCTCGCCACCGTCGATGAAGCGGTTCACGTCCTCGGCGATGCGCTGGTCGGGGTTGTCCGCGCCCGTTCCCGTGAGCGCCATCGCGTAATGCCGATGCCCGCCAAGCCAGCGGTCGACATAGTGCTTCGTCAGCCAGCGGCGCCAGCGCAGAATGAGGTATGATTTAATGACATATTCGGTGACCGCCGTGGCGATGTAGATGAACGCCAAAGGCGTAAAGCCGAACAGAAGCTTGGCCCAAAACACGCTTGCGTTCATCTCCTGCAGCGCGTTGTAATAATCGCGGCGGATGAAGGTGAGCGCGACCGAAATGCCGACTATTCCCTGATTGAACAACACCAGGACGACAATCGTGATGACGGCGATGAGAGGTTCGGACGCCCTGAAGGCTGGAAAGGGCCAGACGCGCATTTCGCTCGCGGCGTCGCTGTCGAAATACAAATCGGCGATCCGCGTCATTTCCTGGACGATGGGGCTGCGCGAAACGAGATAAACGAGAATCGAAAACACCGCGACCGTCAGGGCCATTGTTTCAGGCAGCGAATAATCTTGCAGGGCCGTGGGCCAATGACCTTCGACCTCGATAAGATTAAGGGCTCCGAATACAACTGTCTCGGTCGAGAAGATGCCGACGAAAATCTTCAGAAAGCTCGATATTTCGGACGAACGCCAGGTGGTGTAAGCGCAGAGCAGCGCTCCCGCCGCCAGCAGAAGAGTCCCCGTGTCATCTTTATGCACTCCCGCGATAAACGCGAGAAACGCGAGAACCGCGACCGCCACGGCCAATTTTCGCATGATTGTCTCCAATTTCACCAAGGCCGTGCGTGGCGTCGACCATCGCCGCGAAGCCGGTTTGCGCGCTTCTCTCTAAAGCAGCTTCTTAAAACGGGGGATAGGCCAATGTAACATCGGAGCGCGCCAAGTTCATTGATTTCCAGCCGCTCCGATTCAAAATTGGGGCGAGTGAGACGAGCGACGCCGCGTTCGCGCGATTGAAGCCTCGATGAGGTTTCATGATGGCGAGCCCGCGAAGACGCCGCCGATCAATGGCCGCGAGCCCCAACTTGGCGGGAGTTCGTCAAGATTTCCGCCGCGTTGACGCTTTCGGCAAACGTCATCCCGGCTAGACGAAGCCTATTCCGCTTCGTACGGAACAACATCGCCGTTAATGCGCGCCACCAACACAGGCGAAGCCTTGAATGTCAACACCTTGCGCGGGCAAATAGGGGCTTCGATCCCTGTCTTGGGGTTGCGTCCGACGCGCCCGCGTTTTTCTCGCACGTTGAACGTGCCAAACGACCGCAACTTCACCTGCTCGCCACGGGTCAGCGCATCGCAGATCTCGTCGAAGGTCGCGTCCAGGATTTTGCGCGCGTCCGCCCGAGATAGAGCGGTGCAAGAGCCGTAGACAGCCTCCCGCAACGCGGCCCGCGTCAAGGCCGCGCCTGAACCACCGTCCTTTATCGCCATGTCAGGATTTCTGGCGGGAGCACGATCAAAATTAGTTCGTAACATGTGTCCGACACGATAGTCCCCCGACCCTTTCGCGCCGCTGACGATAACCTGAGCACTACCGACACTCAATACCGCCACGCAAGCTTTGCGACCAGTCAGCCTAATAATAAATCAGAAAAATGCAAGCCTTCCCTCGTCTTGCCCATAAGCCCGCGCTCGTTCGCGCGCGGGTTCCGAAAAATACGTCGACACCGTCGAGCGCGCGCGCTTCACCCAATCGCTCGTCCCCAGACGGCTTCGGGCGCTTCGGCTCGCCCTTCAGGTGGGAAGTTTCACCCTGTGTTTGGATACGGGGATCATTGACCGTATCTTGCGGATGCGTTCGATGTCGATATGGGTCGAAACAAGTCCAGGTCCCTCCGAGGCCTTGGCGACCACATGGCCCCAGGGGTCGGCGATCAGGGAATTGCCGTAGGTGAAGCGCGTCTCGTGGCCGGCCTTGTGCGCGCCCGTTTGAGCCGGGGCGCAAATATAGGCCTGCACCTCGATGGCGCGCGCCCGGCACAGCACTTCCCAGTGATCCTTGCCAGTGACCAGCGTGAAGGCCGAGGGCAGGGCGATCATATCCGCGCCCTTTTCGGCGAGCGCCTGGAAGAGGTATGAAAAACGCAGATCGTAGCAAATCGCGCAGCCGACCGTGACGCCCTCGCAGTCATATGTCACCACGTCGCCGCCCGGCTTGAAGGCGGCGCTTTCGTGATATTTCGCGCCGTCCGGCGCGGTGATGTCGAACATATGAATCTTGCGATAACGCGCGACTTCCCGGCCCTCGCGGTTGAACGCCACGCTCGTGTTGTGGATGCGCTCGTCGCCGGGGATTTTCTCGAGGATCGAGCCGGCGTGAACGAACATCCGATGCTCGCGCGCGAGATTTTGGCAGAGTGTGTAGGCCGGGCCGCCCGGCAAATCCTCGGCGGCCTCCCTTTTCTCGGCGCGCGTGCCGCCGATGAAGTCGAAACATTCGGGCAGACAAATCCAATCGGGCTTCTCCTGCGCGACCGCCTGTTCAATGAGCGCTTTCGCGCTCGCCAGATTGGCGGCCTTGTCGTTGATCGAATTCATCTGGACCAGGGTGACTTTCATGCGGCGCGCTCGAACAGCTTGAGTAAGCGCCCGCGAATCCGCGAGCGCATTGATTTTGAACTGTCATATTAGACGCTTGTCGCGGTTCCCGCTAGGCGGCGCCTTGGGTGCGGCGCAACACGGGTTTGCGCGCGGCCAGCGTTTCGTCGAGCCGCCGGCGGGGCGCATGCAGCGGCGCGGCGTGGAAAGCCGCTTCTTCGCCTCGCAGAGCCCTCTCGCCAAGGCGCCGTAGCGTCGCGATGAAGAGATCGAGCGAGGCCTTCGACTCGGACTCCGTGGGCTCGATCAACATCGCGCCATGCGCGACGAGCGGGAAATAGACGGTCATCGGGTGGAAACCCTCGTCGATCATCGCCTTGGCGAAGTCCAGCGTGGTCACCCCGGTTCCCGCGAGCCATGCGTCGTCGAACAGAACCTCATGCATGCAGGGCCGGTCGCCAAACGGCGCCGTCATCATGTCGCGCAGCCTCGCGCGCACATAATTGGCCGAGAGCACCGCGTCGCGCGAGGCCTGCGCCAGCCCGTCCGCGCCATGCGCCAACATATAGGCGAGCGCGCGCGTGAACATGCCCATTTGGCCGTGAAAAGCCGTGATGCGGCCAAAGCCTTGCGTTCCCTCGACATCCTCCTTGAGCCGCAATCCGCCGTCCTCGCGTATGAGCAAAGGCGCGGGCGCGAAGGGCGCGAGGCGCGCCGACAGAACGACGGGGCCGGCGCCCGGACCGCCGCCGCCGTGCGGGGTCGAGAAGGTCTTGTGCAGATTAATGTGCATCGCATCGACGCCGAAATCGCCCGGACGGGCCAAGCCGGCGATCGCGTTGAAATTGGCGCCGTCGCAATAAAAATAGCCGCCGGCGACTTGGACCATCTTGGCGATCTTGGCGATGTCGCGCTCGAACAGTCCGCAGGTGTTGGGGTTCGTCAGCATGATCGCCGCGACATCCGGGCCGAGCAGCGGCTCGACCGCGTCGGCGTGCAGGACTCCATCGGCGCCGGTCGGGATCGCGCGCAGCTCAAAGCCGAGCAGCGCGGCGCTGGCTGGATTGGTGCCATGCGCGGATTGCGGGACCAGAACGGTCTTGCGCGTCGCCGATTCGCCGCGCGCGGCGATCGCCGATTTGATCGCCATCAGGCCGCAGCTCTCGCCATGCGCGCCGGCCTTGGGCGAGAGCGCCAGCGCCGCCATGTTGGTCAGCGTCAACAGCCAATGCGTGAGCTGCTCCATCACCTCCAGCGCGCCCTGAACGGTGGATTGCGGCTGCAGCGGATGAATGTCGGCGAAGCCGCCAAGCCGCGCCATCTTCTCGTTGAGACGCGGATTATGTTTCATCGTGCACGACCCCAGCGGATAGATGCCGCCGTCGATCGAATAATTCTTGCGCGAGAGCCGAACATAATGACGCAGCGTCTCCGGCTCGGAGAGACCGGGCAGGGCGACCGGCGCCTCGCGCTCCAATCCGCCGAGGCGGGACGCGAAGGGCGCGGGCTCCTCGATGTCGACGCCGGTCGCGTCATCGCGCCCGATGTCGAATAGCAAGGGTTCTTCGAGTTCGAGCCCGCGATTGCCGGTGAAGGTCTTGGGCGCTTCCGTCGTCTTGAGTTGGTCGAGCATCACAGCGCTCCCTTCAGTTCCGCGACGAGGGTCGCGCGGTCTTCGTCAGTGTTCATTTCCGTGCTGGCGAGCAGCAGCAGATCGTCAAGCCCGGCGCCCGGCAACAGCCGCGACACGGGAACGCCGGCGAGCACGCCACGAGCCGCGAGCCGCTCGACCAGTGCCGCCGCGTCGCCCTTCACGCGCACGGTGAATTCATTGAAGAAGCTCTTATTGAGCGCTTCGACGCCTTCGATTTGGGCCAGCATGTCCTTCAGCGCGACGGCGTTGGAGTGGTTCACGCGGGCGAGGCGCGCGAGGCCCGTTCCGCCAAGCAGCGTCATGTGGATGCTGAAGGCCAGCGCGCACAGGCCTGAATTGGTGCAGATATTGGAGGTCGCCTTGTCGCGGCGGATATGCTGTTCGCGCGTCGAGAGCGTCAGCACATAGCCGCGCCGTCCTTCGGCGTCGACCGTCTCGCCGCAGAGGCGCCCCGGCATTTGCCGCAGGAATTCTTGCCGCGTCGCGAACAGCCCGACATAGGGGCCGCCGAAATTGAGCGCATTGCCGATCGACTGGCCTTCGCCGACGACAATATCGGCGCCCATCGCGCCGGGCGAGGTCAGCAGACCCAGCGACACGGTCTCGGTGAACACCGCGATCAGCAGCGCGCCATGACGATGGCAGGCGTCGGCGACGGCGCGTAGATCGCGCAAATTGCCGAAGAAATCCGGCGTCTGCACGATCACGCAGGAGAGGCCGTCGTCGATTTGGGCGATCAAATCCTCGGCCGCCGTCACGTCCGGCGCGAGCGTCGCGATTTCGTCTCCGGCGAGCCGCGCCACGGTGCGCGCGACCTCGGCGTATTGCGGATGCAGCCCCCCCGAGAGCAGCGCCTTGCGCCGCTTGGTGATGCGATGCGCCATCAGCATTGCTTCGGCGCAGCCGGTGGAGCCGTCGTACATCGAGGCGTTGGCGATCTCCATGCCGGTGAGGGTCGCCACCTGCGTCTGGAACTCGAACAAATATTGCAGCGTGCCCTGCGAGATTTCCGGCTGATAGGGCGTGTAGCTGGTGAGGAACTCCGAGCGTTGAATCAGATGATCGACGCTGGCCGGCACGTGATGCCTATAAGCGCCGGCGCCGACAAAAAATGGCGCCTGGCTCGCCGCGAGATTCTTGGCCGCGAGCCTTGCGAGATGACGCTCGA